>JAUIGC010000132.1 GCA_030429835.1 Bacteroidia bacterium | reverse complement strand
TATTTAGAAATCAAAATGATTTGGTAGTATAAATTGATAATTAGTTAGTTAAGCGCCCTAAAAATTATTTAGGGCGCTTTTTTTTATCTGCTAGATATACCATACAGTATTGTTTTTTTATCTTCGTGAAAAATAGCCGAATATGTCCACCAAAGCTGAAAGAACCACTGCCTATATCATTGAAACGGTTGCCCCTGTATTCAATAAACACGGCTATGTAGGCACTAGTATGAGCGATCTCACCGAGGCCACGGGTTTAACTAAAGGCGCACTCTACGGTAATTTTGAAAATAAGGAGGCTTTGGCACTCTCGGCCTTCGAACATAATAGCAAGATATTGCTAAATGCTTTGGACGAAGTTCTTAACATATCCGGCTCGTCCTTGGACAAGCTAAAAAGTCTAATGGATTTCTATAAACAATATGATGCTTTTACGAACTCCATGGGTGGATGTCCTGTACTTAACGTTGGTGTGGATGCACAGCATAACAATACATTATTGGCGGCAGCCGCCAAGGAAACCATAAAGGAGATTGAAGGAAAAATAGCCCTGGTTCTGGAAAATGGTGTGAATAAGGGCGAAATTAAAATTCCTGTTACACCACTTCAATTTGCCAAACAGTTATATACGATGATTCAGGGTGCCATTGCCATGGCCACCATAACCAAGGATAGAAAGTATTTGTTGAATACTATTACCTACTTGGAAGTTTTGGTGAGGAGGGAGTTATAAAAACCTCTTCCACATATCCTTTTTTTCTGTTGTCTATATTATTCACCTACGACCCTAAAGATCCAAGTTTTATCGGTATACTTTCCTCCAAAATCGGAATCCCGTGCCGCCCTTGCCTCAGAAATGGAATCATATCTTGCCAAAAATACATAGTTATATTTGTTCACGTCCCTGTAGAAGGATCCCGGACTGAGACCTCTCTTTTGTAAATCGGCCATAAAGGCATCAAAATAGCGTTTAGTACCGAAAACGTTGGCAATTAAATAATATCCGGGCTCTAAGGAACCTTGTTTGGCTACTTCCTCATAACGCTCACCTTTCTCAGGTGTTACCACTTCTTTTTTTGCAGCTTCGGCCTCAGCCAATTTTACCTGGTTTATGGAATCCTGCTTTCTTTGAAGTTCCAAGGTCAAAGCTTCTTCCCTGGCTTTGTTCACAGCCTGTGTAGAATCCAAAACCCTTTGGCGTTCCAAGGCCTGGGCTTCTGCCAAAAGCTCACTTTCTCTAGCTGAAACTATGGAATCCCTTTTCCTTTGATCTTGCTTCTTGGATTCTTCAAGGGCCAAATCTGCTAATTTAGTAGCTTCCCTTATAGAGTCTTTCTGTCTTTGTAGTTCCAATTTGGCCAATCGTTCCTGTTCTTTTTCCTCTTTTCTTTGAGCCAATTTCTCAGCGCGAGTCAATTCTTTCTCATTGGTTTCCTCCACTATCAATTCTTCTTGCGGATATCTTTCTTCTGAGGATAATGGCCCCAATTTATAAGCCGTTACCAATTCAAAAGTGGGGTCTGTACCCTTTAAATCATTGGATATACCAAATTCCACTAGAGCCCCAAAGGAAAATCGTTTAAAAAATCTTCCTCCTACTCCACCTGAGATTCCGTAAAAGCTATTGTATCCAACCTGGGTCCAGAATTTATTTGTGGAAAGCAAGGTTGATACTCCCAACTGAGCGTCAAAACCTGGAACAGATTTATAGTAAATGGATGGTCGTAAAATAGAATTTTCGTCGGATTGAAGTATGCCTGGAAATTGATAACTGGCCAAAGCCAAAAAAATTCGCCCATCGGTACTTGTATTTCTTTCGTTTGTACTAATATTATAGTCCATCAGGTTTTCCGAGGACAAGCCCAAACTAAACCGGTCTATTTTCAAATTAATACCAGGCCCCATTTGTACTATAAAATCATTGGTTATTTCTGTTTGAATTGGGTTGGGTGTAAAAAATCTTTGGTCCGCCAGCTTTTGCTGAAATCCTAAAATATTGATTCCCACGCCCAAACTTGCTCGATCACCTAGTGAAATGGAATATCCATAGTTTAGGACAATTCCTGTATTTATGAATATTTCCGTATTCTGTTGAAAGAATCCCAGACCAGCAGTAGAAATATCGTTTAATCTATGGGAATAATTAAAGAACAATGTGGTGGGGTCGGCATCAAAGGTCTGCCATTGCCATCTGGACCAAAAAGCAACCGAGGAAGGGTTGTTTCTGTCCAATGCAAAAGCAGGATTGAGCAGACTGGAATTATATTCCGTCAAGTTGTGCTGCCTATAATCACTAGGAAGTTCAACATCCTGTGCGTTTAAACCAACAACTACAAAAACAATAAGAAGTGCCCCACAAAATTTATTCATATGCAAAAAAACAAAAAATAGCATTGAAACGTACTATTTTAAAGTAAATTTAGTTCTGTATAAAAGTAATTGTTAACGTTAAACCATGAAATTACTAAAGATTCTTTCATTCTGTCTTTTGCTATCATTCATTTCCTGTAAGGAAAACAATTCTTCTGAAAAACAGGACCAAGATGCGGGTATTTCTACCTTTTATTTGATAAGACATGCCGAGAAGGATCGCACTGATCCCGAAAATCCAGACCCGGAACTTAGTCAAGAAGGATTAGGGAGGGCCATGCATTGGGCGGAGATTCTAAATGAAGTGGATTTGGATGCCATTTATTCCACTAATTTTAATAGGACTTCCATGACTGCGGCCCCCACATCGGTAAAGAAGAACATCGATGTTCAATATTATGACCCAAGAATTTTGGATATTGACCAATTTAAAAAGGACAACATCAACAAGAATGTACTTGTAGTTGGACATAGCAATACTACACCTCAATTCGTCAATCTTTTATTGGGTGAAGATAAATACACCCAAATAGATGACAATGAAAACGGGACCTTATTCATAGTCACCATTGTTGACGGTATTGCAACTAGTACTAGGCTTATTTTTAATTGTAACTGCCCTGATTAACCTGTACGTTTTCCAATTCGATATTGGAAAGCAATTCCAATTGGTCATTTAAGTATAGACTGTCTATGTTGTATATGGACGTATTTTCCAGTTTGGGTTTATAATTTTTATAATCCACAAATCGAATATCCCCAACATACCGTTCATTATAGGCTTCCCTAAAACGCTGTCCTCCACCGTTCACATGAAACTCATAGGCCAGATAATCAGGTTTGAATGTATCGGCATTGAACCAATAGATATATACATCGTCAAAATCATCGCCCCCACCATCTTCCTTAAAGGTAACTTGGATTTTATAGTAGCTTTTTCCGTTTAGATCCACTTTTCCCAAAAGCTTTTTTTGAACCGCCCTATCGTTTAAACCATAGGGTAAATAGGCAAAATAATGAACGGAATTTACGGAATTAGCGTATTTATTTGAAGTTGTATCCGCTAGTACGACAAGACTATCGTTTATATATCGCTCAAAACCGGAAGGTGACTTCACGTCCAAAATAACGGCAGTATCATTTTCTATTCGCCGTTTCAACACCTTTTGACCATTCTCCAATTCAGAACTATAATGAATTTTCCTAAAATCGAATTCAATATTGGAATTCCCATACTTTTTTCCACCACTGACTTGGATACTTTTATCCACTATTTCTTGGGCCGAGGGTATTTTTTTGTCTTCTTGGCAACCCAGTAGGCCAATTAATATCAAGATTGTGAATACTCTATTCATGTATTTTTTTAAATGATAATCGTTAAAAACATGGATTCATTACAAAATAAGCACTTTAAAATTTTATATGGTTCCACAGGATTATTTATTTGTCCTTACTTTTGTAAGTCATGCAGAATAAAATAAATATTAAAAATAAAAGGGCTCGTTTCGAATACGAGTTACTGGATACCTATACTGCAGGAATCGTACTTGCAGGTACGGAAATAAAGTCCATTCGATATGGAAAAGCTTCCATTGCAGAAAGTTTTTGCGAGTTTAATGACCGGGGAGAACTTTTTGTGATCAATATGCAAATCGACGAGTATTCCCATGCCTACCATTTCAACCACAAACCAAAGGCTGAAAGAAAACTATTATTGAATAAAAGAGAGCTAAATAAACTTCATAAAGAAGTTAAGGCATCGGGTCTAACCATTGTGCCCTTGTCCCTTTTTATAAATGATCGCGGACTAGCCAAAATGCAAATTGCTTTAGCTAAGGGTAAAAAGCTTTATGACAAGAGAGATACCATAAGGGACAGGGACAATAAGCGAAATTTGGACCGAATCAAAAAAAGCTTCAATTCTTAGTTTTTATCCTCTAATAAGGGTACAAACCTGAAGGAACCATACTCGGTTTTCTTAAATTCTTTTTCTGATGTCCTTTCTAATAAGGTCATAATCTGATCTTCAAAACCTACCGGTATCACGAGCCTGCCGCCTACTTTTAATTGGGACATCAATGCTTTGGGCACTTCTGGGGCTCCAGCGGTAACAATAATCCGATCAAATGGTGCATCTTCAGGAAGACCTTTATATCCATCTCCAAACACAAACTTTTTGGGCCGATATCCCATTTTCTTAAAAAACAGGTTAGTTTTTTTAAAAAGCTCCAATTGTCTTTCAATGGTATACACTTTGGCCTTGCATTTTAATAAAACTGCAGTTTGATAACCGCTGCCAGTGCCAATTTCCAATACGGTTTGGTTAGGTTCCAATTGCAACAATTCCGTTTGGAACGCCACCGTATAAGGCTGTGATATCGTCTGGTCCGCTGCAATGGGAAACGCCTTGTCCTGATAGGCGTGACCTTCAAAACCACTGTCCATAAAAAGATGTCTGGGTACTTCTCTAATGGCATCCAGGACCTTTTTATCAGCAATGCCCTTTTCCATCAGCAATTCTGCCAATTGATTGCGCATGCCTTTGTGTCTATAGGTATCTTTCAATTTTAGCTTGGTTTGGTTCTCAAAGTTATAAAAGATTGCCATAGAAAAGAAGTTGACCAAACAGTAAATATCAAAATCGATTTTGCATTCCTACTGAAACTTATAAACTATGTGTATTTTTGATGAAAAAGTAGAAGCATGCTCAAAGTAGGGGTTTTAGGGGCCGGACATTTAGGCAAAATTCATTTACGATTGCTCAATCAGTCCGAAAAATATGAACTGATAGGTTTTTATGATGCAGACATTATAAATGGGAAACAAGTGGCGGACGAATTTGGATATACTTATTTTGATCATTTAAATGACTTGATTGATGCCGTAGATGTCGTGGATATTGTGACTCCTACCCTATCCCATTTTGATTGTGCTAAAAAGGCCATGGAAAAGGGCAAACATGTTTTTATTGAAAAACCCATTACCAATACCTTGGATGAAGCTGAAAATCTGTTGGCACTTGAGGAAAAGTATGGTGTTAAGGGTCAAGTGGGCCATGTGGAACGCTTCAACCCGGCTTTCATGGCGGTACGGGAATCCATAAAGGAACCCATGTTCATTGAAACGCATAGGTTGGCAGAATTTAATCCTCGTGGAACGGATGTACCTGTGGTTTTGGATTTGATGATACATGATATAGATGCCATACTTAGTGTGGTAAAATCCAAGGTTGTCGGAATCAATGCGAGTGGGGTGTCCGTATTAAGTCAATCCCCTGACATCGCCAATGCCAGATTGGAATTTGAAAACGGCTGTGTTGCAAACCTTACGGCCAGTAGAATCAGTTTAAAAAACATGCGTAAATCTAGATTCTTCCAAAAAGATGCCTACATATCCGTAGATTTTCTTGAGAAAAAAGTGG
Organism: Bacteroidia bacterium; assembly: GCA_030429835.1. Lineage (GTDB taxonomy): Bacteria > Bacteroidota > Bacteroidia > Flavobacteriales > Flavobacteriaceae > Maribacter. The sequence goes on along the minus strand of JAUIGC010000132.1, from coordinate 2,787 downwards.
AGGTGGTTAAAATGAAGGATGCACCGGAAGTGCCTGGGGATTTCGATATGATTTTACAGAATGCGGAAGGGGTTAAAAAGCAGATTTATTTTGAAAACCCCGATATTTTGGAAAACAATGCCATCTTGGACGAATTGGAGTCCTTCGCCGAAGCCATCCAAAAAAACAACACTCCGCAGGTTACCTTGAAACAAGGAACGGAAGCCTTAAAGGTAGCTTTGCAGATTATTGATGCGTTTGAAAACAAAACGGTTTTGGGTTGATATTTCAAGTCTAAAATCCTATTTTCCTATAAAACTAGTTCATGAAAAAAATTGCGGTAATAGGTGCTGGGACCATGGGAAACGGAATTGCCCATGTGTTTGCACAATATGGATATAAAGTAAATCTAATAGACCTTGACCAAAAGGCCTTGGAAAGAGGGGTTTCCACCATTTCCAAAAATTTGGACCGCATGTTGGCCAAGGAGAAAATATCTCAAGAAGACAAAAAAGCTACTCTTGACAACATTACCACTTTTTCCGATTTAAAAAATGGAGCAAGCGAGGTAGACCTTGTGGTGGAGGCTGCATCAGAAACATTAGAAATAAAACTGGATATTTTTGGTAAACTGGATATAATTTGTAAACCGGAAACCATTTTGGCCACCAATACTTCCTCGATTTCCATTACCCGAATTGCTTCGGTAACCACAAGACCTGACAAGGTAATCGGTATGCATTTTATGAATCCGGTCCCCATTATGCCCTTAGTGGAAATTATTCGTGGTTATAATACTTCGGACGAAACCACTGAACAAACCATGGCATTATCAAAGAAATTGGGAAAAACGCCTACGGAAGTCAATGATTATCCGGGTTTTGTAGCCAATAGAATTCTAATGCCCATGATCAACGAAGCTATAGAGACTCTGCATCATGGGGTTGCCGGTGTTTTGGAAATAGACACCGTAATGAAATTGGGAATGGCCCATCCTATGGGGCCATTACAGCTTGCGGATTTTATAGGGCTTGACATTTGTCTTTCTATTTTGAACGTCATGTATGACGGATTCAAAAACCCAAAATACGCACCTTCTCCCCTATTGGTGAACATGGTTACCGCTGGGAAATTGGGTGTGAAATCCAAAGAAGGATTTTATGATTATTCCCAAAGTAATAAGGCCGAGAAAGTTTCGAATCAGTTTAAATCGTAAATATGTCCATAGCGGAAAAATTATCATCCATAAAAAAGGAACTGCAAGAGAATGTGACCTTGGTCGCCGTTTCCAAAACCAAGCCGGTTTCAGATATTTTAGAAGCCTATAATAGTGGGCATAGGGTTTTTGGGGAAAACAAGGTGCAGGAAATGACCCAAAAATGGGAAGAAATGCCCAGGGATATCGAATGGCATATGATTGGACATGTACAGCGAAACAAGGTAAAGTATATGGCCGAATATGTAGCCTTGATCCATGGAGTAGACAGTCTTAAATTATTAAAGGAAATCAATAAACAAGCAAAGAAGCACGAGCGGGTTATTCCATGCCTATTGCAGGTGCATATTGCAGAAGAAGACACCAAATTTGGTTTTGACTCAGATGAGATCAAGGAACTGATTAGCAACCCGGAATTTGAAAAATTGGAAAACGTCAGAATTAAAGGTTTAATGGGCATGGCCACCTTTACAGACAATATGGAACAAGTGAGACGGGAATTTCAATCATTAAACAAGCTTTTCCAAGACTTGAAGAATAGCTTGACAGACATTTCAATTCTCTCCATGGGCATGAGTGGCGACTATAAAATTGCCATTGAGGAAGGTAGTAACATGGTGCGAATTGGAAGTAGTATCTTTGGTAGTCGAAATTATAACTAGCGCAAAGCTCAAAAGCGTTTGGAATTCAGATTGAAAATATTTTTATGTACGCTATACTGGATATAGAAACGACCGGAGGGAAATTTAATGAGGAAGGTATCACGGAGATAGCGATACATAAATTCAATGGACATGAAGTGATAGATTCCTTCATTAGCCTTATCAATCCAGAAAAGGAAATTCAACCCTTTGTAGTCAACCTTACGGGAATTAACAACAAAATGCTTCGCACGGCCCCTAAGTTTCATGAAGTAGCCAAGAGGATTGTGGAAATCACAGAGGGAACGGTACTTGTTGCCCATAATGCACAGTTTGATTATAGAATCCTTAGGACGGAATTCAGGAGGTTGGGTTATAATTATGAGAGAAAAAGCCTTTGTACCGTAGATTTGTCAAAAGCTCTCTTACCGGACGCCGATTCTTACAGTTTAGGAAAATTGGTGCGATCATTGGGAATTCCTGTAAGTGATCGTCACCGGGCCAACGGCGATGCCTTGGCTACGGTAAAATTGTTTAAACTCTTATTGGCCAAAGATTCGCAAAAGAAAATTATTCAGGACGTCATCCGAAAGGAAGCCCATGGTGAACTTTCCGAAAAACAATTGGATATCGTTCAAAATATGCCCAATGAAACGGGGGTATTTTATATGCACAACAAAGATGGGGATATCATTTACCTGAGTAAAAGCAACGACATCAAAAAAAGGGTGAATCAATTTTTTACCCAATCAAGTGACCGTGTAAGAAAACTGACAAAGGACACCAGAAAGGTTACCTTTGAAAAAACGGGTAGTGAACTAGTAGCACAATTGAAGGAATATCAGGAACTTTTAAAAAATAGGCCCAAATACAATTCAATACCCAGAAAACGAATGTTCTCCCATACGCTTTGCCTTTCAAAAAATGAACATGGTTACTTGGAATTAAGGT
>JAUIGC010000333.1 GCA_030429835.1 Bacteroidia bacterium | reverse complement strand
CCATCGGCAAGCCCCATGATTGGAGCGTCTGCACAAACAGGGATTGCAGTTCTACAGTCTGCTGAGTTCTGGGCATTTGCTTTGCAAAAAAATAGGAGAAAACAACAAATAATACCGAATAATGTTCGCATGTTTTAATTGGGGCTAACAATATTTAACGTATATAATAACTAGGTTACATGATGTTTAGTATTTTTCGACGGATTTTTTAAGCAGTTAATCGATAAACGGCATTAACAGCATAGGAATTAACTTTCTATACCTCATAAACCACCCTAGTTCGATATCTACATCATAGGATAAACTGGCATAAATGAGTTATGTCTTTGAGTAAATAGTATTCAACTCCCGATGTAAATGATCCAGACAGTTCTTTTCAAGCAGGAATTGAGCGAATAGCTTCTGTTTTCAATTCCCTCCATTAAAAATAAACCACTAGACCTTAACACGGATTTATGCTACGTAACAACTACCAAAGCATATAAAGTGCTATAGAATGTATATCTTTGCCCCTTGTTAAAATTGTTTTTAAATGAAAACAGAGGGTACATTGGAGGAACATTTTGAACAGTTGGGAGATGACCATATTTCTTCATCGGAGGAAACCCCATTGCGCAAGGATGCCTTTATCCTTAGCGATGAAGAAAAAATAGAGAGGATTAAAGGAAGTGTTCGGGAAATATTGCTGACCTTGGGAATGGACCTCACAGACGATAGTCTTAAGGGTACTCCCAATAGAGTGGCCAAAATGTTCGTGAAGGAAATTTTTGGAGGATTACATCCGGATAGAAAACCCAATTCTTCCACCTTTGAGAACAAGTACAAATACGGTGAAATGTTGGTGGAAAAGAATATAACACTTTATTCTACCTGTGAACACCACCTCCTACCCATTGTTGGAAGGGCACACGTTGCCTATATTTCAAAAGGTTCCGTGGTTGGACTTTCTAAGATGAACCGTATCGTGGATTATTATGCCAAAAGGCCCCAAGTACAAGAAAGGCTAAACATTCAAATAGTTCGGGAATTACAAAAAGTATTGGGTACCGAAGATGTAGCTTGCGTAATAGATGCGAAACACCTTTGTGTAAATTCCCGTGGTATACGTGATATTGAAAGTAGTACCGTAACTGCGGAATACGGTGGTAAATTCAAGGAAGAAGCCGTTCGTAACGAGTTTCTGGAGTATATAAATATGGATACGCAATTTTAATTCCCTTTTAAAAAATGCAATTGTACCAAGAGCAAACGATAAGGGTTCATAATTCCCTTACGGGCAAAAAAGAGACTTTTGTTCCCATAAACGAAGGGCATATAGGCATGTATGTCTGCGGACCCACGGTATACAGTAACGTGCATCTTGGAAATTGCAGGACTTTCATGTCATTTGACATGATTTTTAGATATTTCCGTCATTTAGGATATAAGGTAAGGTATGTAAGAAACATTACCGATGCCGGACATTTGGTGGACGATGCTGAGGATGGCGAGGACAAAATAGCCAAAAAAGCCAGGTTGGAGCAATTGGAACCCATGGAAGTCGTACAACGTTATACTGTAGACTTTCACAATATATTGGAGAAATTTAATTTTCTTCCACCTAGTATT
>JAUIGC010000131.1 GCA_030429835.1 Bacteroidia bacterium | reverse complement strand
CTCCCGTATTTTCCTGAAGGGAATGCAAACTCTCATTAATTTCTCCCAAGTGTTGGTGGGTGAAGGGTTTGTACCAGCTTACATTATTGTTTCTCCAGCTGAAATGTGAAGTATCCGACGGACTTACGCCAGCACCCGTACTACCTGTAACTGCATTTACATGAATGTTTCCTAATAATTGACCTGCCTTGGCAAGCGGCAACAATGCTAGTTGAATGGCGGTTGCAAAGCAACCTGGATTGGCAATATATTGTGCGTTTTCGATTTTCGTTGAATTCAATTCCGGCAGACCGTACACAAATTGCTTTCCATTAAAATTGGCATCCGCCTGTAGCCTAAAATCGTTGCTTAAATCAATGATGATAGTCTCTGATGAAAACTCATTTTCCAATAAAAACTTGGAGGAATTTCCGTGTCCCAAGCATAGAAATACCACATCCACCTCTAGGTTTACCTCACCTGTAAATTGTAACTCCGTCTGTCCCAAAAGGTCGGCATGGGCCGTTGTTAAATCTTTTCCGGCCCTTGTAGTTGAATAGACAAAATCGATTTCCACCGCAGGGTGGTTCAACAATATTCGTATCAGTTCCCCGCCAGTATACCCCGAGCCTCCAATAATACCCGCTTTAATCATTGCCTTGATTTACGTGGTTATATATTTTTCCAGCGTTAGACTGGATTTTGATAAAGCCCTTGGCTTCCTCTGCAGTCCAACCTTTGTTCATTTCACCATAACTTCCAAATGAGGCATTCATTAGGTCATGTGGCGATGAGATGCCATTCAATCTAAATTGAAAAGGGTATAGGCTTACAAAGACATCGCCAGAAACCGTTTTTTGTGTATCGGTAAGAAATGCTTCTATATTTCGCATCACGGCATCCAGATAGTGGCCTTCATGCAAGAGCATGCCATAGAAGTTACCCTGTTGTTCTTTTTGAAATTGTTGCCATTTGGTCAAGGTATGCTTTTCCAATAAGTGGTGTGCCTTAAGAATGATCAATGCAGCAGCGGCTTCAAAACCGACCCTTCCCTTAATGCCTATTATGGTATCGCCCACGTGAATATCCCTTCCAATGGCGTATTTGGAGGCCATGGCTTCCAATTTTTCGATATTGTTTACGGGTTTGTCGGTGACACCGTCAATGGCAACGAGTTCCCCTTGTTTAAAGGTCAGTGTTACATCGGTTGGTGTTTTTTCTTCCAATTGACTTGGATAAGCACTATCCGGTAGGGCTTTTTCAGACGTCAAGGTTTCCTCGCCCCCTACGGATGTTCCCCAAAGACCTCTGTTGATGCTGTACTTTGCTTTTTCCCAAGGGTAATCCACCCCGTTTTCCTGTAAATATTTGATTTCTACCTCACGGGCCAATTTATTATCCCTTATTGGGGTAATGATTTCAATTTCAGGGGCTATGATTTGAAAAATCATATCGAAACGAACTTGGTCGTTTCCGGCACCTGTACTGCCATGGGCAATATATTTGGCCCCAATTTTCTTGGCATGGTTGACTATTTCGATAGCTTGTACAATTCGTTCGGCACTAACGGATAGAGGGTAGGTATTGTTCTTAAGTACGTTCCCAAAAATGAGATACTTTACTACCTTGTCGTAAAAGGTCTGTACGGCATCAATGGACGTATAGGAACTAGCTCCCAATTGCAACGCCTTTTCTTCTATGGTTTTAATCTCCTCAGGAGAAAAACCACCGGTATTTACACTTACCGCATGTACTTCAAATCCTTTTTCCTTTGAAAGATATTTGGCGCAATAGGAGGTGTCCAAACCACCGCTGTATGCTAGTACTAATTTCATTCTTATTGTATTTAGTTCCCTGAAGAGGGAATTAGACTATTGTTATTTGTTTTCTTTTTTGAAGAACAAAGCTTCCTTGATACTTTTTAAGCGTTTAAAGGATTTGCTGTTGATTTCTTTTTTCTTTTTATTCTTTTCCTTTTGTTCCGGGTCATAGAGCATTCCGGTGCAGAGGCACATTTTACGTTCGGTACGGGTCAAAATATCAAAGTTTTTGCAGGTTTGGCATCCCTTCCAAAATTCAGGATCATCCGTTAGTTCGGAAAAGGTAACAGGTTGATACCCCAGTTCGTAATTGATTTTCATAACCGCTAAACCCGTAGTAATCCCGAATATTTTGGCACCGGGAAATTTTTCCCTGCTCAGTTCAAAAATTCGGGCTTTGATCGCCTTGGCAAGACCTTGACCCCTATAATCCGGATGTACGATGAGTCCGGAGTTGGCTACGAATTTTTCATGTCCCCAGACTTCGATATAACAGAAACCAGCAAATTTATCTCCATCCAAAGCAATTATCGCATTGCCATTGGATAGTTTTTTCTGGATGTATTCCGGAGTGCGTTTGGCAATGCCGGTTCCCCGTACCTTAGCGGATTCTGCTATGGTATCACAGATTATCTGTGCGTATTTAAAGTGTGATGCGTTAGCAACAACTAACTTCATTGCTATTGTAGTTTAAAAGAAATAAAAAATATGATTTTGATCGTGCGGAAATGGACTCACCTAATTCCATGAAATATATACAACCCTTACGGGCGACGACGGCGAGATACGAACGGACTGATGGGAGTAGTTATACTCGTAGAAATCGAAATGTAATGGTTCTCGTTCATTATGAAGTAAAAATACAAATTAAATCCTATCTATGTAAACGTGGATATATTTTTTACAAAAACTTTACTTTTTGTTAGGATGTAAAAAAATCTCATAACCTATAAAAATAAGAACCAACGTATATTCCAAAGCCAATAAAAATAAGTTTTCCTTATTGTCCATTTGGGAGTAGGCAAAATAACTCAATACCACCATCCCTGTCCATATTACAGGAAATTTGAAGGAATTAAAGATGCCCAACAAAAGGATAGAAATGATATACCATGGATGGACCGTTGTGGATATCATATAATATAGGGTAATGATCCACATCATGGAAGTCATTAACGTCAAGAGGTCCTTATTGTTTCTTAGGAAAGTTAAAAGTATGGCCGTTACCAAGGTTATGTATGGAACAACCTTTCCATAATCCTTGATGAACTCCCAAGGTTTTTCATCCATGGATATAGCAATTTTCTTGGCGACGTTATATATTCCGGCATTAAATTCAAAATTTGAAAACCAAAGTCCCACCGTTTGGGAATAATTGGAAATAAAATCCGGGTGATAAAAGGGGACAAACAATACTAAGGAAGTTACTCCAATGATAAAATAGAAGAACAGACTTTTTTTTAGACCTAAATGATTTAGGAACAAAGGCATAAAAAGAAGTGGCACCAATTTTACCGAAATGGAACAGGCCATTACCACTCCGGCCAGTTGCCATTTATCTTGGGAAAGCAAGTAGAGCGACCAAACCAAAAAGAACAACATAATACCTTCAAAATGGAGGTTCCCCGTTAGTTCCACGATTACCAAAGGATTTAAAAAGTACCAGCAGATGAGGTGTGGGGAACGGTTTAGCTTTTTCAATAGTTTTCTCCCGAAATAAAAAATACCTAGATCGGCCAATATGATGGAGACCCTCATCACTATTACTGAGCCCATAATGCTTTTACCCCCCAATAGGGCGGCCAAAGCAAAAACAAGTTGGTGGAGGGGTGGATAACTACTATAATGTTTTGCACTTAAACTTCCCATTCCCTGGTATAATTCCTGGGCATTTGCAATGGGAAGTCCCAGATTTTCCATTAAGGAGTTTGGGGTTTCCAAATAAGGGTTTATAAAATTCACCACCAATTCGCCATCCCATATAAACCGATAGAAATCCTGGGATAGATGGGGTTCCACGGAAATAAAAATCAATCTGGCGAGAATTCCTGTTATCAGGAGGAACCTGTAATTCCATTTTTCGAATTGGATGAGTTTCCAACAAAAAAAGAAAAGCGCGGCAAAAAGGGTAAAAAGTTTAAAGTAATCCGTGCGCTCCAATTGATACGCCAAGGTATAATAGAATACTAACGAGAACAGCGCAAAAAGTAGGGGCAGTTTGTGGAGTTGAAGATACGTTGTTAACCTTCTTGGCACGTTAATTTTGTTTGGTTTAAGAACATGCTAATTTACTCGATTTTTTAGCGATGCTTTCTTTTAAATCCGATTAATCTATAAATCAGGATTTTCCAAATCAATAACCATGAATGAAAAACGGACGGTCATTAGAGGACCATCCGTTGAATCATAAATAATTCTTTCTCCTTAAACGAAGCTTATTCCATACCTTCCGCAAATTTCACCAACTTTTGCCAAATCTGGTGGACCTGCAGGCAATTGGGCCAATTCATGGAACATTACTTCAATACCGGCAGGAAAAGCGGAGGTAATCATTTTAGCCTTTTCGGTTCCTACTACCTTCCAAGCATGGGGTACATTTTTTGGGGCAAATGCAACGTCCCCAGCTTTCAATATAGAGGTTTTACCATCTACCATTATTTCTACCTCTCCCTTAATTACCCGGAAAATTTCATCTTCTTTGGTATGGATATGGGGCGGTATTCCCGCACCCGGTTCAACATTGTCTACCCATTCCATAATCTGATTCCCCGTTTCACTTCCTAAAATTTTGTGGGTTTGGATATCCCCGATAACATTAATGGTTTCACCCTCATCATCCTTAATGATTTTCGGGTCATTATTGTTCGCAATCGAAAGGTCTTTCTGGGATTTACCGCTTAATATTTGCGGTGCAATTAGGGTTACGCCCAATCCCATTCCCGTTGCCTTAATAAATTTTTTTCTGTCCATTCCTAAAGTTTTATGGCAAGTTAAGGGCATACAGGTATTTGCTTCCTATGAAAAACTCAGTAAAGCCTTAGATTTTGGGACTTTTATTATGCCCGGTGCATGGAAGGCGTAAAACCTGTGTGTTGTTTATAGAAGTAGCTAAAGTAATCCGCTGATGAGAATCCAAGATCAAACCCAATTTCCTTGATGCTTTTATCCGAAAACTTAAGTTGATGGCGTGCCCTCATAATACGTTGTTCCGTTATTAGACTCTTAGCGGTTACTCCCAAAACCTCTTTGACGCATTCATTCAAGTATTTGCTACTTATATTTAGGATATTGGCATATTCCTCTACTTCATGCAGTTCGCAGACATGCTTATCCATCAATTTTTTATATTGATAAACAATGGATTTCTTGCTGTTGTTCTCTGAAATGACCGATTTAATATTGCACTGACCATCGCAATACACAAAAAATGTATTCAACAGTGAGATGATAGCATCTTCTTTATGGTTTAGGTGGGAATCCACCAATTCATCTATCATCTCTAAAATACCGTAAACTCTTTTTTCTATCCCTGGGGCCAAATTTATTTTTGGAATTTCTTCTCCTGAAAACAAGCGGACTTCATTGATATGGAGTATGCTCAATAAGGGATTATTCAATATTTCCGGCGTCAGATACAATATATATCCGTTAGAAATATCACTTTTTCGTTTACTTATTTCCCAATCGGTCTTTGGATGAAGAAAAAAAATGGTGTTCGCCGCATTCATATAGGTTTCACCATCGATTTTTATCCAATCAATATTGTTTTTTAGTAGACAAACAGCAAAACAACCCGCATATTTTTTAACGGTTTTTTTATGGATAATGGGCTCTATGGCGATTAATTGAGGTTTCATCAACTGCAATATAACCCATTTTCCTTTTAAGTGGACATTCGTCGTTAATGGTCACAGAATTACCTTTTAATAGGGTTGGGACAAATGAGTTGTGCCATAAGCTATCTATTTGAAATCGTTTACATTTTCACCAAGATCCAATACGGTTACATTTTTCATGAGCTTACTGAGCAAACTGCTTCCGGCAGCACTTCTATAGCCCCCTGCACAATGCACTACAATAGGTTTGTCTTGTGGTATCTCTTGATAGGTTTTTCTTAGATTGTTTAAAGGATGGGCCAAGGCTTGCTCAAAAAACTTTCCGTCATTGATTTCACTTTGATTCCTTATATCAACAATAGTATAGTTGGATGGATTTTTCTTAAAATCCGATAAATCTAGAGTGTTACTCTCTTCTAACCGATGCTTGTCCAAAGTAAGGACTGATTTCAATTGCCCTTCGTAGCCTATTTTGGAAATCCTGTCCAAGATGTAATCTATTTCATAAGGGTTGTCAATTATGATATGGAAAGACTCTTTGGGCTCAACTATAGAACCGAGCCAGGTTTCAAATTTGTCTTTTTGCGAGTTGGCCTGTATGTTAATGCTCCCTGATATGTGCCCCCTTTTAAAATCTGTAGCATTTCTAATATCGATGATCAAGCCTTTTTCTATTGTGTTTAAACTGAAAATGACATTGGCATTCGCTTTTCTCACATTCTTGGCCCCTGCTTTGTTGATGTCCACGTTAAATCCAAAATAGGAAGGGATAAAGGGCTGGCTATCCAACAAATAGTTTACAAAATCCTCTTTGGTCTGTTTTTTAAATGCCCAATTACCCATCCTTTCATTACCAAGGGTACTGCTCTTGTCGGAACTCAAATTTTTACCACATAGGGAGCCTGCTCCGTGGGCAGGGTAAACCAAGGCATCATCCGGCAGCTCATTAAACTTGTTCTGAATGGTATGGTACATCATTTCTGCCAATTCCTGGCGTTTTGCCTTCATGTTTCCAGCCTTTTCCCTGAGGTCTGGTCTTCCTACGTCTCCAATAAACAAAGTATCCCCAGTAAATAAGGCGGTTTTCTTTCCGCTTCTGGCCACAATGGTAATACTGTCCGGGGAATGCCCGGGAGTATTAATAGCCGACAAAGTCACCTTTCCTATCGAAATGGTATCTCCTTCATCAAAGGCTACATGCGGATATTCCGCACCTAATTTTTCACTATTGTATATGGTAGCCCCTGTTTCTTCATGAATTTGAAGGTGGGAACTTATAAAGTCTGCATGTGGGTGGGTTTCAATAATCGCTACAATCTTTGCATCGTGTTCGTAGGCGAGTTCGTAATATTGCATCGGATCTCTTTCTGGGTCTATAATGGCCATTTCCCCATCATTAATTACGGCATAGGAATAATGGGCCAAGGGGGAGTACTCAAATTGTTTTATAATCATTGGGTTAAGATTTCTGTTGTTAGCGAATTATATCTCCATAAAATAAGGGATGCAATAAAAATAGACAGTAACCCAAGTTACATAGAGCCTCTTTTAACTATAGTTTTAACCTCAATACATTCTGGTTTTCTATTATAAAGCGGATTTGGTTATTTCAATGCCGATACCTTTATGGTCCAAACATAATCGCTAGGAGGGTTTTTTCGGATGGATTTTGGAATATTCACTACAAAACCTCCCTCTTTAGGAATCCATTTCAAAGGTGTATCATAGCCTAAAAGGGAAACGGTACTGCCTTTCGCCGGTTGGTGTGAATTTATGGTAATGGTTGATGATATTTGGGTTTCACCTTCTTCAACTAAATACAGGAAATAGGTGTTTCCGTTATCCTGTTGGGTGATACAAATGTTATTCTCTTTGTAGGGTGCTAACGTATGACTGTTATAAATAGCCTCACTGTTAATATCCATCCATTTTCCATATTCTTCTAACAACTGATAGGCACCCGGGTCCCATTCCCCTTCCGGAGATGGGGCTATATTCAATAGAAGGTTTCCACCTTTGGCTACGATATCTACCAACATCTGCACCCCCTCTTTGCCGGTCATATATTTTGAATCGGGTGTGTAAGACCATCCGTCCCCGGAAATGATACAGGATTCCCAAGGGTAGGGTAGTTCTTTTTCAGGAACCCTGTTCTCTGGAGTAAGGTAATTTTGGTTTTTACCGTAAACGGCACGATCCACCACAATAAGTCCCGGTTGCTTTTCCCGGGCCTTGGCGACAAGCTCGTCCATGCGGATATCCTGGGAGACCATTCTATGTTTTATGAATCCGTTTCTAGAGGTGTTTTCGGCAAATTTCTCTGCATAGTTTTCCTCCAAGTTCTGTTGGTCACGCTTTTTTACCCAACCCCCATCGAGCCAAATGATATCAACATCGCCATAATCTGTTAAAAGTTCCAATAACTGGTTGTGGGTAAACTGCACATACTTCTCCCACTTTTCGGGATACAGGGCAGGGTCATAGTTTACATTTCTATCCTGTGGTGGAAAATACGGGTCCCAGTAATTTTCATGGTGCCAGTCCGGTTTGGAGAAATAGGCCCCAACCCACATATCTTTGGCCCTAAAGGAATCGAATATTTCCTTGGTGATGTTGGCCTTAGGGTTATCACTAAAGGCACATTCTGGGTCGGTAACCTTATAATCCGTGTATTTGGAATCGAACATGGAGAAGCCATCATGATGTTTTGTAGTAAAAACGACATAGCGCATTCCAGCGTCCTTAGCGGCATCGGCCCATTTGTCCGGGTCGAATTTTACGGGATTGAAGGTCTTTTTCAGGTCTTCATATTCTTTTTTATACAAGAAATAATTTTCTGGGTGACTTCCCTGGGTCCGTTCGCACCAACCGTAGTCCTCCGGACAAATGGACCATGATTCTACGATGCCCCATTGGCTGTAAGCCCCCCAATGCATTAGTAATCCGAACTTAATATCTTGCCATTGATCCAGTTTTTCTAGGACCAAAGGGTCCGTTTCCGGCACATAGCGTTCATCTTCCAAAATGGCTTGGGAGAAAATAGGGCTAAAACATATTGTCAAAGCAAATACAAGAAATTTTGTTTTCATGGGTTTGGTTGTTAGCT
>JAUIGC010000130.1 GCA_030429835.1 Bacteroidia bacterium | reverse complement strand
GTAACCGTTTTGAAGGACCTAACCATTGGGCCACAGGATCTGTGGTAGGTGGTGAAGCCAACAAAGGAACAGATGCTGGGGATTATAGCTCTTTGAATCCTATTCAAAGATATGAAGCCAGTCCTGTGGATCCCAACAATGATTTTAACAACCTTTGGAGAGGGCGTTATGAAGGAATAAGTAGAGCGAATAAAGTCTTATCCGCTATTGCTAATTCTACTGAGCTAAACGCCGGAGATGCAGCTCGATTGGCTGGTGAGGCCCGCTTATTAAGAGGTCATTTCTATTTTGACCTTAAAAAACACTTTAATAACATTGTTGTTTTTGATGAAACAGTTCCATCTCCAGAGATTGCATTATTGCCAAATAACGGCGATGCTTGGGCCCAAATTGAAGCAGATTTCCAGTTCGCCTATGATAACCTTCCAGCAGAAAACGGAGCTGGTAGGGTCAACAAGTGGGCGGCCGCTGCATACATGGGAAAAGCTAAACTATACCAAAATAAGTTTGGTGAAGCTAAATCTTGGTTCGATAATGTAATCGAAAACGGGGTGACTTCTAACGGTTTGAAATATGCGTTATTGGATGATTATGCACAGATTTTCAATGCTGAAAATGACAATCATGCCGAAGCCGTTATGGATGTAGAATCAGCTAATAATACTGGTAGTGTTAATAATGCCAACTGGTTTGATGATTTGAACTACCCTTATAACACAGGTGCAGATGGGCCAGGTAACTGTTGTGGATTCTTCCAGCCTAGTTTTGAAATGGCCAACTCCTATAGAACTACTGCTGAAGGATTGCCTCTATTGGATGGTTCATACAACGACCCAGCAAATGCGGTTAAAAATGATTACGGCCTTGAAGCTGATGAGCCATTTACAGAAGATGCGGGTCCATTAGATCCTAGAATTGACCATGTAATTGGTAGGAGAGGTATTCCATATTTGGATTGGATCGAGCACCCTGGTAAAGCTTGGATTAGAAGCCAGCCTTACGCAGGTCCATATTCGCCAAAAAAATACATCTACTATAGAAGCCAAGAAAATAGCTTTACTGACGGTAGTTCTTGGACTCGTGGTTATGCCACTATGAACTATACTATAATCCGTTTTGCCGATGTCCTTTTGATGGCAGCAGAAGCAGAAATAGAAGCGGGAAGTTTAGACAAAGCTTTAGAGTATGTAAATATGGTTAGGGCTAGGGCTGCAAATTCGGAGCACTGGGTAAAAGAATATGATTCTGATGAAAACGCGGCTAACTATGTTATTTCTGAATATACTTCATTCCCTAATGCAGATTTTGCAAGACAAGCGGTAAGATTTGAGAGAAAACTTGAGCTTGGTGAAGAAGGACATCGTTTCTTTGACCTTGTTAGATGGGGAGTTGCTGCAGATGAATTGAACGCTTATTTGGATTACGAATCTCAATTCTTGGTAACCAAATTTGGAGGTGCAAGCTTTACGGCTGGGAAAAATGAGTATTTCCCAATACCACAGGCACAAATTGACCAAACAGGAGCGGATATTTTAACTCAAAATCCTGGATACTAATAAACGTATCAAACTATTATTTGGAAGGGCGTATTTTATACGCCCTTTTTTTATAACCAAAAATTAAAAATGTTTAATAAAAGTTTAAAGCATTAGCCTTTTACGACCTTACATTTTTTAAACACTACCTTTTAATTAAATTTGCGACTTAACAACCAACCAACTATTTTTTAACGATTATATATGTGTTTCTTCAACAGTTAGTATCATATAAGTCATATTGTTCACCCTATGAGAAAATCTATTTATTTTTTATTACTAATTGGTCTTACCTTTATTTCATGTAGTAAGGAAAAGGAAAAACTCTTCACTTTAATACCCTCTGAAAGTTCTGGTATCGATTTCAACAATAGAATTGTTGAAACGGATAGCTTCAATATTTTAACCAGTGAGTATATTTTTAATGGTGGGGGTGTCGCCATTGGCGATTTTAACAATGATGATAAACCGGATATATTTTTCTCGGGGAACCAGGTTTCAAATAAGCTTTACCTAAATGAGGGGAACTTTAAATTCAAGGATATTTCCACACAGGCCAATATTGAAGGAAGCGATAAATGGAGTACAGGAATTGCGCTTGTAGATATCAATAAGGACAATTATTTGGATATCTATGTATGTGCCGCCATGTTGGAGTCCCAAGAAGAGAAAGCGAATATGCTATTCGTCAATCAAGGGCCCAATGAAAATGGAGTTCCTACTTTCAAAGAAATGGCTCAAGAATATGGTATTGCAGATACTAGCAATAGTATGGGAGCCACTTTTTTTGATTATGATAAGGACGGCCTGTTAGATCTATATGTATTGAACAATGTGGATATTCACGTTCTTCCATCTAATTATAGGGAAAAAATAACCGACGGATCGGCCCTAAGCAATGACAGACTCTACCATAATAATGGGGACGGTACATTTACGGACGTTTCTAAGCAAGCCGGGATTACCATAGAAGGATATGGACTTGGTCTGGCCATTGCAGATGTAAATTATGATAATTGGCCAGACATCTATGTAAGTAACGACTACCTTACCAATGATTTGTTGTATATCAACAATCAAGATGGAACTTTTACCAATAGAATATCAGATTTCGTAAAACACCAAAGCAAATTTTCAATGGGAAATGATATATCCGATTATAACAATGATGGTTATTTGGATATAATTACCTTGGATATGTTGGGAGAAACCAACCAAAGGTTGAAAACGACCATTGCCGGTAATAATTATAACAACTATGTTCTTAACGATAGATATAATTATGAATATCAGTACTCAAGGAATATGTTACAAAAAGGTAATGGAAATGGTGTCCCTTTTAGTGAGGTTGGCTTAATGTCCGGAGTTTCAAAAACGGACTGGAGTTGGTCCCCGCTATTTGCGGATATGAACAATGATGGTCATAAAGATTTGTTGATAACCAATGGATTTCCCCGGGACATAACCGATTTAGATTTCGGTGACTTCAATTTCAACGTAAGTAGATACCTAGGCCCAGGGAAAATATTGGATTCCATACCTACAATTAAGATTCCCAATTATGTTTATGTGAATAATGGTACCGGTAAATTTGAAGATAAAGGAGAGGATTGGGGACTGAATATTCCTTCCTTCTCAAATGGTGCGGCATTTGTAGATTTGGATAATGACGGTGATTTGGACTATGTCGTAAACAACATAAACGATCCGGCTTTCGTCTTTAGAAATAATTTAAACACAAACAATGCCTATTTACGGCTCAATCTAAAGAATTCAAACACATACGGTATTGGAGCAAAAATAGTTGTAAGGTTTCCAAACGATACTTTTCAGTACTACGAAAACTATCTTTATAGGGGCTACATGTCTTCACTGGATGGCATCGTTCATTTTGGTCTTGGGGATAAAACCAAAATTAAATCGGTCGAAGTGCTATGGCCCAACGGTGATTATCAAAAATTAGATAATCCGAACCCAAATCAAACTTTGGTTTTAAATCAAAGTGATGCCTCCCCTACTGACAAAGAAAGGCTTGAATTTCCATTCAATCCAAAAAAGGAACAAAAGATCTATGCAGAGGTCTCCGAAGAATATGGTATTGACTATGAGCACAAGGAAATGGATGTTGTAGATTTCAATATCCAAAGGATATTACCACATAAACTCACACAAAATGGACCATGTTTGGCCGCTGGAGATATAAATGGCGATGGAATTGAAGATTTTATTATAGGTAGTTCCGCCAAGTATTCCCCTGTTTTGTTCTTACAGGATGCCAATGGAAAATTCAAACAAAAAGAACTCTTCTCAGAAGAAGAGGACAAAAAATATGAGGAAGAAGGAATTGCGCTTTTTGACCTTGAAAACGACGGCGACCTGGATATTTATTTTGTATCCGGGAGCAATGAATTTACACCGGACGATAGTTACTATTTGGATAGATTATTGATAAATGATGGGAATGGTAATTTTACCCTGGCACCGGATAAATTGCCTGAAATCAGGAAAAGTGGTTCCGTAGTTACCGCAAAAGATTTTGATGGTGACGGATACGTTGACCTTTTTGTTGGAGGTAGAACACCTTTTGCAAAATATCCTGTTGCGGAAAAAAGTTTTCTTCTTAAAAATGAAAATGGAAGATTAGTGGACGTAACGGATTCAATGTTACCGGAATTGGGTGAAATTGGCATGGTGACCGACGCCGCTTGGGCAGATGTGAATTCAGACGGTAAAGATGATCTTATCGTAATTGGGGAATTTATGCCTATTACAATTTTCAAAAATGAAGGGTCAAAATTCGTAAAATTAGAAAATACCGGGGTTGACAGTCTATATGGGTTTTGGGAAAGCATAAAAGCCAACGATTTTGACAAGGATGGTGATCTGGATTTTATTGTGGGAAATTTGGGAGCGAACAATTTCTATCAACCTTCTAAAGAGAGGCCCACAAAGTTAATATCAAAGGACTTTGATAATAACGGAACTGTTGACCCAGTAATGTTCGCCTACCTAAAATACAGTTTCGATAATCCGGAATATAGGGCGTTCCCTTTAAAGTTCTGGGGAGATTTAAATGGTCAAAGCCCTTTATTCAGATCAAAATTCAATTCATATGAAGGCTTCGCTAAAGCAGATATAAATACCTTGTTCAGTGACAAGGAGTTGGAAAATGCAAAAACTTTGACAGGGAACTATGACAGAAGTATTTACTTGGAAAATCTAGGAAATGGCCAGTTCAATCCAATAGAATTGCCGTGGGAAACCCAAATGGCACCGATAAACAGCATAGCTATTGTAGATTATAACAAAGATGGATATGATGATGTCTTATTAGTAGGAAACGATTACGGTAATGAAGTTTTTATTGGAAAGTATGACGCTTCTAACGGGTTTCTATTGCAGGGCGATGGAAAGGGTAATTTTGAAATTGTCGATATTCAGAAAAGCGGGTTTATTACCCAAGGAGATACCAAGGATATTACATTGGTGAAAAATGTAAAAGGAAATGACCCATACATTATTGTTTCTCAAAACAGAGGTCCCATTAAGGCTTTTTTGAAAAACGAATAATCCTATTACTTACTGCTAATTTCCAGTTATAAATTTTTTTAAAAATATTGATAAAATTTCAGGTAGTTTAACCTGTACCATTTTATTATATCCTATTTTACACCCTATGATAAAGTCGATTCACCTGAAACACCTCATTTACATAATAGCAGTAATAGTCCTGTTTTCTTGTGAGTCAAAAGAAAAAAAGGCCGTTGCACTTTATAACTCCTATTGTGCAAGTTGTCATGTGCTACCAGTGATAGAAAATTTACCCAAGCATATATGGGAAGAGGGAGTATTACCCGACATGGCTGCTAGGATGGGAATCTACGACTCAAGTTATGATCCATATGAAAACGTTTCAAGAATGGAAGAATTTGCCATAAAGCAATCTGGTATTTATCCAGAAAAACCCTTAATGGATATTAGTGATTGGAATTTATTAAGGGAATATATTCTCAATATGGCCAAGGATTCCTTAGATATTGGCGGTGTTATTACACCTAATAAAAAGGTTTCCCAATTTAAGCCTAACCCAATAATCTTGGATAGTACAAAAGGTGCCTTCATTACGTTTTTAGAATATGATTCATTGAAAAAACAAATAATTGCGGCTAATCTTAACCGTAAACTAATTCATTATGATCCGCTAATAAAACAAGTTGCTAAAACAGAGCGTACTGAAGGTGTCGCTACCTCATATTCCAAACAAGACACTTTAAAATACTTTACCTACGTGGGTTATTTAGACCCTTCTGAACTTCCTCAAGGTAACATTAGTGTTATTGAACCTAGTAAAAGAAAATTAAATAGAGCCAATGTTCAACTACACAGACCAGTTCATACTCTCGTTCATGATTTTGATAAAGATGGCATTGACGAAGTTGTGGTCTGCGAATTTGGTGACCTAACAGGTAAGCTTACACTTTTGACCCACAAGGGTGATTTTAATTATCAAAATACAGTTTTATTAAACCTGCCCGGTAGTATCAAATCTATAGCAAAAGACATGAACAGGGATGGTAAGGACGACCTTGTAGTTCTGACATCTCAGGGTAGGGAGGGTATCCACATTTTTTATCAGGAGGAGAATTTAAAATTTAGAATGGAGACGCCCATTACTTTTAGTCCGGTGTATGGGTCTAGTTGGTTTGAAATTTTAGATTACAACAATGACGGGTATCAAGATATAGTAACTGTAAATGGTGATAATGCGGATAAAAGTTATGTCCATAAACCGTATCATGGGTTGCGAATACATATTAATGATGGGAATAATAACTTTGAAGAGCAGTACTTTTATCCCATGAACGGAGCCACAAGGGTAGTTTCCAACGACTTCGATCAAGATGGCGATTTAGATTTTGGAATTTTATCCACATTCCCAAATTATGACCAAAAACCATCATATTCCTTTGTGTATCTAGAAAACAAAAACTCAAGCGAATTTCAATTTGAACCATATCGTATGGATACTAGCGATTTAGGCAGGTGGATGTTGATGGATGTAGGCGATACGGACCAAGATGGAGATATGGATATTATCCTGAGTTCCTTTAGTTATTCGTTTACTCCCGTGCCAAAGCTCTTAAATGAAGCGTGGAAAAACTCAGATGTTGACTTGTTGATTTTAGAGAATAAATTGAAATAGTGAAAATTAAAAATTACTGACTGTCTAAGCTTTGAAGGATGAACCAATCATAAAGTTCCTTAGTAGCGTAGGCCTTGGTCCAAGCATCGTGACCAACATTTTCATACTTTGTAAATTTGACATTGTATCCAAGTCCTTTTAATTTCTTTACCATAGAATCAGATTCCTCCACAGGAATTACCGCATCATCTTCCCCATGAAATACCCAAATGGACATGCTTTTATTAATCCACGAGGCATAAGGTAATGGAGTCATACCACACACAACCGCCATTGCGGCAAAAGTTTCTGGATATTGAACCGCCATTTCCCAAGCGGCACCTCCCCCCCTACTTATTCCTGATAAATAAATTCTATGCTTGTCCACTCTGTTGTTGGAAACAATGGAATCCAATAATTGCTTAACAGCCCTAGTATTCCACCAACTTTTGGCAAATGAATTTTGAGGGGCCAAAATCAGGAATGGAAATTTTTTTCCGCGTAAAATAAGGCTAGGAGGTGGAATTCTTTCATTAGGGGCTAAATCCTCTTCTACTTCGCCTCCACCATGCAAGAACAACAAAATTGGAAATTTCTTTTCGGGATCCAATTCATATTCCGGTGGATAGTATAAATAATACTTTAGGGTTTCCGTAACCGATGTTTCCAGCTCGTCATCTACTAGCGTATAACTAGGTTGTGAAGCACAACTATTTACAAAAAGGACAAATAATAAGGAGGTGACTTTTTTAAGCAATTCAATTACGCTTTACATCACTTGAAGATACATAATTAAGGTTTATAAAGCTAGGGAATTAAAAAGGGAAGTTTGGTTGTACTTCCCTTGAAAACTTTTTATCTATATAACGTAAAGTGGCCTACATAACGGCTCTTGCGTTCTCCCAGGGCGTTGACCACATACCAGTAGTCGCCAGAAGGAACCTCCTTACCATTATAAGTGCCATCCCATCCTGTTACTTTATCCAATACGGCAACTACCCTACCATAGCGATCATAGATTTTCACTTCCAAATCATCAAAAAACTCGGTATTCCTTATTTGCCATAAGTCGTTCATTTGGTCACCATCTGGGGTAAAGAAATTTGGAATTTCCAACATTCCCGTAAATTCAAAAGGCAGATCAACTTCTGCAACACAACCATTGGTATCGACCACCCTAATATTTACCATGCCACTTTGATTGGTTGTAAAGGTCGTTTCACTTCCGTACGAGGTTCCGTTAAAGAAGTATTCATATCCGCCATAACCACCTTGAGCCATAGCCACCAATTCATTGGGACCGGTCTTTTCGGCAGATAGGGTCAGAGGGTCATACCCATCAATAGTAAACTCAACAAAATTGGTACATCCATTCTGGTGATAGATATAGACGGTATGGTCACCGGGAGCTAAATCTCCCCACTGATTCTCCATTCCCGCATTGGCCGTTATAGCATCGGTAGGGTCTATAGGATCTAGGGCGAACATTAAGTCGTTCATGTTGACATTGCCAAGCATATCGATAGTTGATGTACTATTCGGAAAAATTCCTTCACACCCATATACAACAACCGGCTGTGCAGTAAGGTCTACACCAATACCAATGTTAAACAGCTCAAGTCCAGTACATTGATTGGCGTCTCTAATATGAATGGCGTAAGAGGCACCACCTTGTAAATTCTCTATCAGTTGTCCAGCTACATAGGGTTCAAAAGTTCCTGTTCCGGTTTCATCAACAGGATCGATCATTTCCACCTTATATTCATAATAAGGCATTGTACTTACCATGGGGTCGTTGATTGGGGTTCCTCCTGTAATCTCGAAAGTCATTGTACCATCATTGGCCCCAATACAAAGCTCAGGCGTAGTCTGAATATTGATGGCCTGAAGGACTTCTGGTTCGTCCACGGTGATAAAATCACGTTCAAAGCATCCATTTTCATCTTGAATCAATATTTCATAAGTACCCTGGGCTAAATCCTCAAAAGTATATACCCCGGGAGTTGCAGGATCAGTAAAAAACTCGTTAAAGTTGGGACCTATGGCAAACTGAATCAAACCAATTCCTCCTG
>JAUIGC010000129.1 GCA_030429835.1 Bacteroidia bacterium | reverse complement strand
TTCATGGATATCTGTTTCAAAAAATTTACGTCCATGATGCCATTTCCCTAGAAATGTCATCGCTGCTATACGGACTTACGGTTGTAGCCTTTTATGCCTTTTTAGGATATGTCCTGTACCAAAGGAAGATTTTTATTAAGGTATAGCCTTATTGGTTTTCTAGGATAACTGGATAATATGAGGTGCGAAATTTTTAGCCTCAATCTTTCTGTCATACTGAACCCAAGTAGTGGAATCTCATCACTTTTGAAGGTCAAGGATTGGTTTTAACAAATCGAAAGAAAACGATTAAAGTTTATTCCCCCCTTGAGGGGGGTTAGGGGGGTGTAAATCATAGAGGAAAGGTTACATGACACCTCTAAAGTCGTCTCGATGGGACAAAATTAAATGCGTGCAAAACAAAATAATTCCATATAACCCAAGATTAAAGGAACTGGCAAGGCAGTTTAGAAAAAACAGCACCTTGTCAGAGGTATTGTTGTGGCAAAAAATAAAGAATAGGGCGTTTGGGGTACAGTTTCACAGGCAAGTACCCTTATTGGAATATATCGTTGATTTTTATTGTCACGAACTAATGCTAGCCATTGAAGTGGATGGTAATAGTCATGAAAATAAATTTATAGAAGACCAAAAACGACAATTAAAACTAGAAGAGCAAGGTGTTCGGTTTTTGAGAGTAACGGATATAGAAATAAAAAAGGAAATGTTCAGTGTATTGTTAAAAATTGAAGAAATCGTTTATGAAATAAAAAACAGTTCAATATAAACACCCCTGAAGTCCCCTCAAGGGGACGATGCCTCTCATTTTTTAAGGGCTTATTGACAGTATTCAAAGTTTATAAAAAACTAATTTTATCCTTTAACGCTGCATCAGCTTGGCCACATATTTACCAATCACATCAAATTCTAGGTTCACAACTGTACCTTCTGTATAGGTGTTAAAACGGGTATGTTCGTAGGTGTAGGGAATAATGGCTACATCGAAAGTATTCTTTCCTGAATTTACTACGGTGAGACTAGTACCATCAATGGTGATAGAACCTTTCTCAATGGTCGGGTTTCCGGTAGTATCGTCATATTCAAAAGAAAAAATCCAACTTCCGTTTTCCTCTTTGATGTTCGTGCAGATACCGGTTTGGTCCACATGACCTTGAACAATATGGCCGTCCAACCGGGACCCCATGACCATAGCGCGCTCCAAATTAACCGAATCGCCCACTTTTAAGGTACCCAAATTCGTTTTTTTCAAGGTTTCGGAAATGGCAGTGACCGTATAAGTGTCATCGGTTATCCCTACGACGGTCAAACAAACCCCATTATGTGCCACGCTCTGGTCTATTTGAAGTTCCGAAGTTATGCTGGAAGAGACCGTTATATCCAAGTTCCCCCCGCTGTGTTCCAATTGGGTTACGGTGCCTAATGTTTCAATGATTCCCGTGAACATGTGTCGTTTTATTTAAGTAATTTTGAAGTTTAAAATTGGCTTACAAAGATACAGATATAATGGAGGAAAAGGGGAATATTAAGTTGGGTATATCCATTGGCGATTTAAATGGTATTGGTTGCGAAGTGGCACTGAAGACTTTTGAGGACGTTCGTATGTTCGACTTTTGTACACCTATCATTTTCGCTTCCAACAAAACCATTTCCGGTCAGCAAAAGGCGTTGGGAATTTCCATTCCGTTCAACGGTGTCCACGAGGCATCGAAGGCGGTAGATGGAAAATTGAACATTGTGAACGTTTGGAAGCAGGTGCCCAACATACAATTTGGTGAAGCGACCAAGGAAGCGGGAGATTTTGCCCTACAATCCCTAAAGGCAGCGGTGGCGGCCTTAAAAAATGGGGATATCGATGTGCTCGTAACGGCACCAATCAATAAAAACAATATACAGTCCGATGATTTTAAGTTTCCCGGCCATACCGATTATCTAGCTCAGGAACTGGAAGGGGAAAGTCTTATGTTTATGGTTACCGATGGATTAAAGGTAGGGCTCTTGACAGATCATGTCGCCGTTAAGGATGTATCTTCGGCCATCATCCCAAGATTGGTGCGGGATAAGGTGAACACCATTGAAAAATCCCTCAAAATGGATTTTGGGATCCGTAAACCTAAAATTGCCTTGTTGGGAATAAACCCCCACAGTGGCGACAATGGCGTTATTGGCAAGGAGGACGATGAGGTACTGAAACCCGTTATCCAGGAAATGACCAACAACGGGCATTTGGTTTTTGGGCCCTATTCCGCGGACAGTTTTTTTGGCTCGGACAATTATAAGAATTTTGACGCCGTTTTGGCCGCCTATCACGATCAGGGATTGATTCCGTTCAAGACCCTATCCTTTGGACAAGGAGTCAACTTTACGGCGGGTCTGGACAAGGTAAGGACCTCACCGGATCACGGTACCGCCTATGAGATTGCGGGCAAGGGACAAGCAGACCACAGCTCCTTTAAGGAGGCTGTATTTATGGCGATAAGGATATTCAGGAACAGAACGGAGTATTTGGAGCTTACGGAAAACGTGCTAAAGAAGCAGCGCGTAAAGCGCTAAAGCCCATTTTTTAGGGCGAAAAAAGATATCAAGATAAATAGTTGATAACTATTGCCGATTATCAAAATAATAGTATCTTTGCACCCGCCTTTTAAGGTAATGATTTAATATTAAGAGTTGTACGTGATGAAGCAAAAGGAGTTTAATATTCCTTTTTCAGGATTGAAACAGGGAAAGCACGACTTTAAGTATGAAATCGATAACAAGTTCTTTGAATCTTTTGGTTACGACGAATTTAACGAGGTAGATGCAACATTATCCATAGTGTTGACCAAGACAAGCACCATGTTGGAGCTTGACTTTGACGCATCGGGTAGTGTAAACGTAGATTGCGATATTACCAGTGAACCTTATGATCAACCCATTCAGGGAGATTTGCATTTGGTGGTAAAGTTTGGGGAGGAGTACAATGACGATGACGATGAAATTCTCATTTTGCCCCACGGTGAGCATCAAATCAATGTGGCACAGTACATCTACGAAATGATTATTTTGGCGGTACCCCAAAAAAGGGTGCATCCAGGTATCGAGGACGGGACGTTAAAATCGGAAGCCTTGGAAAGACTTCAAGAGCTTCAACCAAAGGACAAGAAAAACAACAATGACGAAAGTGACCCAAGGTGGGACGAATTAAAAAAACTATTAACGGATAAATAAGGTTACAAATGGCACATCCTAAAAGAAAAATTTCCAAAACTAGGAGAGACAAGAGAAGAACACATTACAAAGCGGTTGCACCTACATTGGCTACAGATTCTACAACTGGAGAAATGCATTTGTACCACAGAGCTCACTGGCACGAAGGTAAACTATATTACAGAGGTCAGGTTTTGGTTGATAAGACTGAAGACGCAGAGGCATAATATGCTTTTAAAGAACTATATCGACTCCCACTTCGAAAGAAGCGGGAGTTTTTTTTAGCCAAAAAACTACCTCATTCTTTATGCAGCAGATAAAGAGGGTATTAAGAAACGATTCCGTTTAAAAAGACTATTTTTTTCAAAAACAGGTTGTTTTGACACAAAAAGTCGACGAAAATCACTAATTTTCACAACTTTTGACGTGTTTTTGAAAGTTTTTCACACGAAAGCAATTAAAATATGACCAAAATTACAGCAGCAATAACCGCTGTGGGAGGCTATGTTCCCCAATTTGTCCTCACCAATAAAATGTTGGAAGAAATGGTAGATACCAATGATGAGTGGATTACTACCAGAACAGGAATCAAGGAACGTAGGGTATTAAAAAAAGAAGAAGGGGAAGGATCTTCCTATTTGGCGATACAGGCCGCCAAACAATTGATGGAAAAAAGAAATCTAGATCCTTTGGAAATAGATTTGGTTATTGTGGCTACGGCAACGCCCGATAGTATGGTGGCATCAACGGCCGCTTTTGTAGCTTCGCAAATAGGTGCGGTAAACGCCTTTGCCTATGACCTGTTGGCGGCATGTTCCAGCTTTTTGTTCGGGATGTCCACCGCAGCCAGTTATATTGAATCGGGACGGTATAAAAAGGTACTTTTGATCGGGGCAGATAAGATGTCTTCCATTATCGACTATACCGATCGTACCACTTGTATTATTTTTGGGGATGGTGCCGGTGCCGTTTTGTTCGAACCCAATGAAGAAGGTCTTGGATTACAGGATGAATATCTAAGGGCCGATGGCGGAGGCCGTCAGTTTTTGGGGATGGAAGGGGGAGGTTCCCTTATGCCCGCTACGGAACAGACCGTAAAGGACAAAAAACATTTTATATTTCAGGATGGGAAGACCGTGTTCAAGTTTGCGGTCTCCAATATGGCCGATGTTGCGGAACGCATCATGAAACGGAACAACCTTACGGATACCGATGTATCTTGGTTGGTACCGCATCAGGCCAATAAACGTATCATCGACGCAACCGCAAATAGAATGGGCTTGGATCAATCCAAGGTACTCATGAACATTCAACGGTACGGAAACACGACATCGGCAACCTTGCCTTTGTTATTAAGTGATTATGAAGATCAATTAAAAAAAGGAGATAATCTAGTTTTTGCTGCCTTTGGTGGTGGATTTACATGGGGTTCCATTTATTTAAAGTGGGCCTATTAATTAGGA
Organism: Bacteroidia bacterium; assembly: GCA_030429835.1. Lineage (GTDB taxonomy): Bacteria > Bacteroidota > Bacteroidia > Flavobacteriales > Flavobacteriaceae > Maribacter. The sequence continues at coordinate 4,194 of JAUIGC010000129.1, read as the reverse complement.
AGACCAACTAATATTAATTTACTGTTATGGATATTAAAGAAATTCAAAGCCTTATTAAGTTCGTAGCCAAATCTGGAGCTAGTGAAGTAAAATTGGAGACGGATGACATCAAGATCACCATCCGTACGGGAAGTGCCGGAAGCGGGGAGACTACGTTTGTACAGTCCATCCCTATGGCGCAGGCACCCGTAACCCCATCGGCACCGGTACAACAGGAAGCACCTACTGCACCAGCCGCGCCAGCAAAGGAGACGGAAAAGAAAGAAGACGATTCCAAATACATCACGATCAAATCACCAATCATTGGAACGTTCTACAGAAAGCCATCTCCGGACAAGCCCGCTTTTGTTGAGGTTGGGGACAAGATTTCTGCCGGCGACGTACTTTGTGTCATTGAGGCCATGAAGTTGTTCAACGATATCGAATCTGAAGTATCAGGTACTATCGTTAAGGTATTGGTAGACGATTCCTCACCCGTGGAATTCGATCAACCATTGTTCTTAGTAGATCCATCATAAGGTTAAACCGCAAGCAACAAATCCTAAACTCCAAGAAAGCTTTTTTGGAATTTGGAATTTGAGGTTTGGAATTCTAAACTGTTATGTTTAAAAAAATATTGATTGCAAATAGGGGAGAAATCGCTTTGCGCGTCATCCGTACCTGTAAGGAAATGGGGATTAAAACGGTAGCGGTCTATAGTAAGGCCGATGAGGAAAGTCTTCACGTCCGTTTCGCCGATGAGGCGGTCTGTATAGGTCCGGCACCCAGTAGCGAATCCTATTTAAAGATACCTAACATTATTGCGGCGGCCGAAATCACCAATGCGGACGCCATTCACCCGGGCTATGGTTTCCTTTCGGAAAACTCCAAGTTCTCCAAGATATGTGCTGAGCACGATATTAAGTTCATTGGGGCATCAGCGGAGCAGATAGACCGTATGGGCGACAAGGCTACGGCCAAGGCGACCATGAAGGCGGCAGGGGTTCCCTGTGTTCCCGGTTCTGAAGGCTTGTTGAAGGATTTGGCCGATGCCAAGAAGACCGCCAAGAAAATGGGCTATCCCGTGATGATCAAAGCTACTGCCGGTGGTGGTGGAAAAGGAATGCGTGCCGTGTGGAGCGAGGACGAAATGGAAGCCCACTTTGAAAGTGCGGTAAAAGAGGCCACGGCAGCCTTTGGGAACGGAGGCATGTATATGGAAAAACTCATTGAGGAGCCCAGACATATTGAAATCCAAGTGGTGGGTGACCAATACGGAAAAGCCTGTCACCTTTCCGAGCGCGACTGTTCCGTACAGCGTCGCCATCAAAAATTAACGGAGGAAACCCCTTCCCCTTTTATGACGGACAAACTCCGTGACGAAATGGGAAAAGCGGCCGTAAAAGCTGCGGAATATATTAAATACGAAGGTGCCGGTACGGTAGAGTTTTTGGTGGATAAACACCGTAAATTCTACTTTATGGAGATGAACACCCGTATCCAGGTAGAGCACCCCATTACGGAACAGGTAATCGATTATGATTTGATCCGTGAGCAGATTTTGGTAGCGGCCGGGGTACCTATTTCCGGAAAGAATTATATCCCAAAACTACATTCCATTGAGTGTAGGATCAATGCGGAAGATCCCTATAACAACTTTAGGCCTTCCCCTGGAAAAATTACGACCTTGCACACGCCTGGCGGACATGGTGTCCGTATGGATACCCACGTATATAGCGGCTACAGCATACCTCCCAACTATGATTCCATGATCGCCAAGCTGATTACCACGGCACAGACGCGGGAAGAAGCGATCAATAAAATGAAAAGGGCCTTGGACGAGTTTGTCATCGAGGGCATAAAGACCACGATACCCTTCCATAGGCAATTGATGGACCATCCGGATTATTTGGCGGGGAACTATACCACCGCCTTTATGAACGACTTTAAGATGGACCCCCCAAAGGAAAATTAAAATGCAAAACTCCAACAGCGATGTTGGAGTTTTTTTTGGTATATATGGGTCACTTCGACTCCGCTCAGTGACCCAAATGAGTCTTTCCGGGCATTGAGCGTAGTCGAAATGCCATTGGCTTATAAGCAGCAACAATAAATGAATTTCCGCAAAGCATAATCAAAAGCGGACCATTCATAAACCTATAATCCTTTTCCTAACAAGGATTTAATTATCTTAGGCATATAGCGGGTATATAATCAATGATTATATATAATTGTTATCTCTTATTTTGAAAAAGAAATTAAGTTTATACATTTTAATTTTACTTCCACTTCTTAATTGGAATTGTAAGAATTACTCTGAATCAAAAGATGCAACGGTTTCGAAAATGAAGAATGATACCATTATTCAAGATTCAAAGGCCGATTCAGTCAAAGTCGAATTGACTCAATACAACAAAAAATGGGTCAGATACGTGAACGAAAATGGACAAACAACAAGTGAAGTTGAATTGTACATATCGGAAAACGGAGATTCTGTAAGCTGGAATCGTAAAATCTTTAAAAATGGAATTTTGGATTTGACCCAAAGTCACTTTTATGATTTTAAAGCTGAAATGTCAAAAGACAGTTTAATAAAAGGGCGTATAACACTTCATTCGGAATTGGACCATACAATAAAAGGACCAGTCAAGGAGAGAGAGTTAACTGCGGAATTTGTAAATAAATATCTTGAAAAAAAAGAAGTAGTTGTCTTTGAATCTAAGGGTAAAAATTACGTTGATTTCGAGTTCAAAAATAATAGCGATACTATAATCGGACTTCTAACGGAATACAGGAGGGTAAACTTAATAAAGGAACCTGACAGCGCGCGGATGATATGGACTAAATTCCCAATCGATAACAAGTCCTCGACAAACAACTTATTTATATATTTTCACGAACTAGGAAAAAACAAGAGATAACAATACCTATAATTAATTGCTTCGCATTTTCCTACGGAAAATCTATGCATTATTACTATGTTTAGTGTACGGCGGGAAATCCTGCGGATTTTTAACGCTGCAACTTATCATAGCCGAACCGTAAGCAAACATTGAATGGGAAAATCTAGGAAAGAATATGTTACTGAATATTGTGATAAAATTAGGTCCGGGCACTTGGAATATTCCAATTTGCGGAAGGAATTGCAATTGAGGATAATGGATTCTGAGGACATAGAAATTATTATGAAGCGAGTGGACCGTGATTTGAGTCGCCTGGCCGCTGCCGATATTGCAAGAAGCAAGGGAAAACAAATGTTCTACGGTGGATTGGCTATTATGGCTTGTGGTATACTGGTGACCACAACCACCTATCTCGGAATTCTAGATCTTGGTGACCAATTTATATTGGCCTATGGTCCGGCTCTTGGTGGTTTAGGAATGGCCGTAGTTGGAATGCATAAAATGAGCAGTTAGAAAACGTTTGCTAAAAAAATGTAAAATCAATTCCAGGTGGATTTTCGGAAATATCAAATGAATATTTCCGTTCTAAAAAATCGCACTAATCATACATACAACGTTGAATAATAATTATGAGAGAGTTCATCACTTCTACCTGTTTAGTCGTATTCTTCTGTTTTAATCTGGCAAGTCAAGAATCCGAATTTTTGGACGGAAAAATTATCACAAGAAAAGGAGACACGCTGAAGGGTCAGATTAAAGTACTAAATAGGTTTAGGAGTTTTAATAAAATTATTTACCTAGATAATGAAGAAAATGAAAAAAAAGTTGCAGTGGATAGTATTAAGAGCTATGAAAGGGGTAAAGAATTCTTTGAAACATTAATTATAAACTCTAAACTTTTTGTCTTGGCCAAACGAATTATCCTAGGCCCGAATATGACTCTTTATTATAGAGATGAGGCCAATGAAGTTTTTCCTGGACTATTAGATATGGACGGTGTATTACCAAAAGTCTTGAATAATGAATATCGCTATAAATACCTAAAAGACAAGAATAATAATGTTATTACCTTGTCTTTTACAAGAAGAGCGGGAGAGACACCCTTTAAGGATATTGTTGAGAAATTAAATTCTAAACCACTCCATAAAAATAAAAGCCTTAAAAGATTCTTGTCTGAATATCCGCACATAATCAAAAAAATAGAAGCCAAGGAAATAACTAAAATCGAGGAGGTTGTAGTAGAATGTAACAATGTTAGTGGAGAATACTGGAAGAATTAAATAACTATTGCTAGTATCGTTTAAAATTTATT
>JAUIGC010000128.1 GCA_030429835.1 Bacteroidia bacterium | reverse complement strand
CAAAATTGATACCCGCAGCAAAACATCCATTACAATACAAATTTTGAGAGGTAATGTCATATCCATCCTCTTCATTCACCTGATATCTTTGGTATATAGAATCCCGGGTCTGTTCCCAGGGAATATTAGATTCGTATAGTTGATGTACATAATCGTACATTTTGGCAGGGTATTCTGAATCGGGGAGGGATTTGCGCGCTTCCTGGGCCATCCATTGAACCCGTTTGTGCATTTTTTCTTCCGATGGTTGGCTTGCCAAGGCATACATGCGTACATAGAATTTGGAGATGTCCTCCGGTTCCTGGCTTGCAACGGTTTGTATGGGAAGTTCGGCGATTTTAACGGCAACATCCGGTCTTGCAGGAGCAAAGAGCCCGAAAATTTCTGTAGTTAACTGGGCATCTATCATTTCAAAATGCTCGTTTTGTTCCGGGCTTCCTGTAGCTGGTGGCAAAACCCCTTCTTGCATCAGGTCAAAGGCTTTTTGGTTGGAGACCCATAAATAGTTTTCCTCTTCCGGCCTAATATGGGTTAACCAACCATCCCGAATCTGTTCCGGGGTGAGTAGGGTGGTTTTATGGGTGTTGAGCAAATGCTGATACATATATTCAATGTCCGTATCATCGTCTGCACCCCATATTTCAGTAGTATCCCGAAATACAAAGTCAATAGTGGGGGAGAGGTCGCTGGGTTCTCCCTCCGAAAAAATACTGGGTTGGTCTGGTTGGCCCCAATCGGCACGGGTATAGAAATCCCCGGTCTTTATATCCCCAATATTCCCAATCTTGTCCATTTCTGTCACCAGCCCGGTCCAATTGGCAATAGACTGACTTAGCCAAAATCCGTACAATTGGTCTTTATAAGTATCCCTTGAAATGGTTATTGTATCATCTTCTTTTTCAAGTGAATCTATTTCTTTGTTACTGGTTTTGCAGCCAAAAATGGTTAGAGCGAGGAAAGCATAAGAAAATACCTTTGGTTTCATGATAGGGCTTTTAAAATCGGTTTGGTCATCACTTAAAAATAGGGTATACCTCACACATGGGCAACTTTGATTTTTGGGTTTTGTCATTCCGACAGAGACCCGATAACTATGGGAGTGACGAAGAATCTAATTTATTTGTCTTCGGAGTAAAAGATTGAATGGCAATCATAGCATTGAATCTTTTTTGAAAAAAATGGAATAGGTAATGCAAATAGCATAACAAATACTAGTGAACGAACGCCATTCAATTTAATTTTTCCCGTATTTGTGCTCCCGCAATTACTACATTCAATTCCTTTTTCTTTGTAATCAACCGAGATATCGGGTTTGTTTGCTAATATTTCTATAGCTCTTTCTAAATCATTTTCCCGAACTTTGAGCCTAATGCCGCCGAGTGCTTCGGAATAAAAATTGTTAACTTGAATTGTATGTTCATCCTGCGCAAAGCATTTTATTCCATGGGTCTCAAGCTTACTTCTGTCAATGAAAAGCTCATGTGGAAACACATCTGATTTAAGTGTGGTAAATTCACTCATCTTTTATGGATTCAAAAAACAATATGATATAATATAAAATTCATGAAATATTTTTGACTTAAATTGGATTTATGAGGTTTTCACATAAATTATTTCATTTCAACCGCATTTCAGGAAAGGGAATATAGGTGTCATCGCCCGGTACCTTGGGGAATTTTTTATCCTGCCAATCCTGTTTGGCCAGTTGGAGTTTTTTCCGGTCCGAAGAGACAAAATTCCAAAGTAAATAATGTTCCCGGCCCAAAGGTTTCCCGCCAAACAGCAATAGTTGGGTGTTTTTGGCGACATGAATGTCACAATGGTCTTCCGTTTTGGAGATCAACATTTGTCCGGCCTTGATTTCCGTATCTTTTTCAAAGACACTTCCCGTAACCACCACAATGGCAATTTCCCCTTCTAGTTCCCCATTGATTTTAATGGTTTGTTCCTCAGGACTCTCAATCTTCAGCATAAATAGGGGAGAATAGACTTTTAAAGGGGATTGCCGACCAAATCCCGTGCCTGCCACCAAGATATATTGGGTTTGCCCGTCCTGCCAGCGGGGTAGTTCTTCTTTGGGGATAAATTGAAAATTAGGTTCCATGTCTTCCAATTCCTTGGGTAGGGCGACCCAAACCTGATACCCGTGCATGGTAAATCCATCACCAGAACGTAAATGGGCCGGTGTGCGTTCCGTATGGGTTACGGCCTTACCAGAGGTCATAAAACCTACATCGCCCGGGGTAATGATTTGATTGGCGCCGGTACTATCCATATGTGCTATCTCGCCCTCAAAAAGGTAGGTCAGGGTACTCAAACCGGTATGCGGATGTTGGTCCACGTCCATGTATTTGCCGTTGCCCAAGTCAACGGGTCCCATATGGTCTATAAAGGTAAATGGGCCTACTTGGCGCTTTTTCCGAATGGGAAGCAGGCGTCCTACGGTAAACTGACCAATGTCCGAGGGTTTTTCATCTACTAGGATTTGATTGTTCGTCATTGGGCCGGAAGATTATAATTTTTAGTTTGAAATTCGATATTTCAAGTTACGGATTCTTTCAGAATCATAGGGCCCAAAAACATTTGGCAGTACAGCTTAATTAACAATCATTCCTTTTTTTCTATTATTGGAGATAAACAACCATACAGCCAATAGGATAAGGCAACCTACCATAAGTAAGGGAACATAATACATGTGGTCTGTACTCACGTTAATGGCCACGAGTAAAGCCCCTAAGGAGATGATACCGTCAAAAACGGCGTAGCCTATTTCGTCATAAAACCAAGCATAGGGGAAAAAGTGGGCCCCTGTAATAATGACATAGGTCATTACAAAATAATCCGGATTATCCCTCAGAATAAAAAACAGAAAGGGAAAATAAAAGAGTTGCGCGAAATTGAGCCACATACCCAAAGGTTGTAAGGGATTGGTTTTTGTGGTCCATTTGGTTTTAAGGATTTTGGATAAAAGGAAGGCCAAGGGTAGCATCGCTATACCCACATAAAAAGTAAAAATACTCTTAGTAAACGCCTCTTGGGGTAGGGTCCAGATATAGGCGATAATGATCCAGACAACGGCAGCGGATATGATGAAATCAATTCCACTTTTAGCGTTAATGGCCAATTCCAATTTAAGTTTTTTTAAATCCTGTTTGTTCATGATAGTTCTTGGTTGATTACAGGGTAAAAGTATATTTTGCTTTTAAGAACAACCAATTCCTTTTACCCAAGTGTAATTTTTCATGAATGAATTGTTTGTATTAAGAGATGACTGTAGTGCAAGAAGTTCTTGTTTATGTTGTCCTAGTAAGATTATCCTTCTTCAGGACAACTATTACCGAACTAGGTATCTCCCTGTTGATTAATCAATTCCAGTCTTTTTACAATGGAATTCCTTTTCAAAATAGTACCTGGGGATAAAACCGCATTAGCACCAATTTTAGAATTGTCTCCTACCAAAGAGCCAAACTTATCCACTCCGGTATCCATGGTTTCATTATTGTACGTAACCCAAATTCTTTTATTCTCTCGCTCATTGTAATGGTTTGCCGCAATTGAGCCCGCCTCAAAATTTACATTTTGTCCAATGATACTGTTTCCGATATAGTTTAAATGGGCAATGGCGGTTTGGGAACAAATAATGCTGCTCTTTATTTCCGAGCCAGGACCTATTTTCACGGATTTGTCCAAGAATACGCCTTCCCTAAAATAAGCGTTGGCCCCAATTTTACAATTTTCCAGGGCTATGAATGGACTTTTAAAGGTTACACCCTTTTCTACGGTCACGGATTTATGAATGGCTATGCCATTTTCTATATTGAACTCCGCGCCCAATTGGGATATTATTTTTTCAAGGATATCTTTCAAACGGGTCGTCAACTCCCAAGGTGCCGGGGATTGGGACAGGTCAAAGTACTCGGGGAGGTTCGGTATAAAATATTTAATGTTCAGCTTTTGATTCATTGAAATTTAAATTTTTATCTATTTCTATTCTTCGCTGTACATTTTATTTATTTTTTTCCAGCCTTCTAAATCCATAATATAGAAGTCCGCAACACAGAAGTAATCCGATTATGGCCGGAATTAAAATGGACTTGCCGGATTCCCCCGCATTTTGAATACTCCATACAATTTTACCCGTGGCCATAAGTACGACCACCCCAAGACCTATAAGTAGACTCCGCTTCCAAAAAGCCAGACCCAAGGCCAATAATGATAACGGAACCGTCAAGGTCAGTAATTGTTTGCTCAAATTCCACTCACCATACAGATAGTCTTTTTCAAATGCCAAAAAGTCCATAATGTTTTCACTAACAATTTCCGGTTTAGGAAACCAAAACATACTCGTAAACAGGGCAAAAATGGAAACCATCATTCCCGTGAAGCTTTTTTTGTAGGCGAAATAGCAAAAAGGAATTAAAAATAGGGGCCTTACATACCAGCTCCATTGATTATGGTGCCGTTCAAAAACCCAATCAAAAAAAGGCCTGTGGGTCATTGATATTGTTATGAACGCAATGGTCAAACACAAAAACACGCCACCAATCACTATATCTGTATTTCTATTTCTCATAAATGCCGGTCGCACCAATTTCGTAATTATTTTTTAGAGGATGTTAGTTTAATCCTTTGTTGAGATAGCTAACATTATTTCAGTTTTGTACGTCCAAAAGGTACTCCTTTATGGCCTTATGTCCCTCACGTTCCGCAATAATCAATGCAGTATCGCCATTGTCCATTTTTAAGGTAGTGGATGCATTATTTTCAACGAGAAGTTTTACCAATTCTAAATTACCTCTGTGTACCGCGGAATGTAAAGGGGTAACATTTTGCATTTGAACTGCGTTTACGTTCGCGCCGTTTGCAATGAATAGCTTACAGAGTTCATAATTCTCTTTGGCAACTGCAGCATGCAATGCATTGACCTTTGATGGATTCGTTGCCGCTAAATTTGGGTCGGCCCCTAATTCAACCAAGGATTTTGCGATTTCGGTTCGATTGAAAAAAGAGGCTAAGGACAACGGTGTGAAACCATCATTGGAATGCGTATTTAACAAGTCAAAGCCAGGTTCATCCAAATAATCATTTACTACATCCGTCTTACCGCACACAATAGCTTCGTAAAATGAAAATGATTTCTTTAACGATATGGCTTGTTCAAAGGCCTTTTCAAGCCCACTATAGGCAATCATCATCAGACCTGAACTACCATTTTCATCTTTAAGACTTAAAACATCAGGATTTTCTTTGATCAGGGATATAACTTTGTCTTCTTCTTTATTTTTTATATGCGTTTTGAGCAATTCAAGCATCTCATTTGTTTTAATTGTTAGACCGATTAGGGTGAATAAAAATAAGGATATTACCGTTTTCAAAATACTATCTTTTCTCCAAAAAAAAGGATAAAACCCTTGCCTGAATTACTACATATCACCTTTTCGTAAAGCACTTGGTGATTCACCTACTATATTTTTAAAATAATTGCTAAAGTTGCCAAAGCTTGTATAGCCAATATCAAAAGCGATGTCTTTAATGGTTTTATCAGTTTCCAATAATTGACGTTTGGCTTCCTGAATTCTTTTCTTAGAAATGTATTGGAAGGGTGTAACACCAAAAATTTGATTAAAATTCCGTAATAAATGATTTTCCGATAGCAGCCCAATGTTTGCCAATTCGTTTAACCTTAAGTTCTTCTGATAATTACAGTCTATATAGTCCTTGACGAATAGAACCCTTTGATAAAGCTCTTCACGGGTAGACTTCTTTTTTGAGCTCAATCGATTGGCATCAAATAGTGAAGTATTGTTTTGCTGCAGTATTGCATTCATTAGCTGATAGTAAAATTCATCTTTTTCAAGTTCATCCATTCCAAGATTGGATTTCTTCCTGCCCATTTTCAGCAATTCGGAGACCGTTCCGCTATGGTGGTAGTTTCTTTCGAATAGTTGAATGCCCTGGTTTTGCTTTACATTCAGGTCAAGCAATTGCTCATCCGTAGCCTTTAAACCTGAAACTACCTCTGCAACAAAACCCGGGGAGAAGAACACACAAAAAGATTCGGTTTTTTTAGCGCTATCTATAGTCAAGCGATATTTGGTGCATTCGTTTAATATCAGAAAATTGTTTTGGTCAACTTGATATTCACGCTGTTTCACTTGATAATCGGCCCTGCCTCCATAAAAAGACTTGATAGACAAAAAGCAATCACCGGACCATTGGTATTTTTGGGCTTGCTGATGTATGATAAAATTATCTATCATTTTAAACTACTTATTTTGTTCCAACGGTGGGTCTACGTGGTGATGTGAGCTTATGCTTGCAATGTACATTTAACACGTTTTTGTGCTCTCGTTATTTAATTTGATTGTCAATAATAGCTATTATTTGTTCAATTTGTTCTTTGAGTTCGACGTATCTCCCTTCTAAAAAGCCAGAAGTAGCAATGAATCCCACAAGTCGATTATCGAATTCTATAGAACGTAGTAGATGTAAATTACTGTCCAAAAACTTGCCCCTGTCTAGACCAAACGTTTCCCCATAAGCATCAAAAACCATTCTACGCATACTCACCTTATCTTGTCCGAAATCCAATAGCGCATCCCTATGCTTTGACAACTCATTATTTTCTTGAAATCGTATTCTTAGCATTAGGCCATCGAGGGTGGCCAGTGCATTTTTTAGTTCCTTGTTTTGAAAAATATTCAGTTTACCAGAACTTATAATTTCATTGATTACTCCAGAGCCGGGACGATATTGCACTTCTGAATTCACCGCACCAAAAAATAGTTCCCCAAATTCCTTTTCCGTTATTTGGGGTGTATCTGGCCCTGTATACCTTGATAATTCCTGAGCATTTTTTATAAGGTCGGTATTTAGGTCAATTACCCGATTTACTTCGACCAGGTTGTTCTCAAATTCCTTTTTTAATGCAAATAGATAGTCTTGCTCTAGGTCATTTTGCTTCCTAGCTTCATTTAAATTATTGATCTGCAACGCAATCAAAATTCCTATAACCACAAGGATTATTTCACCAAAGGCGTAGATCAGATATTTACTGAATTTATTTTCAGAGAGCAATTGTTGCCGAATACGTCTAAAGAATTTTATCATTGGTCAATGGTTTCTGGAAAGATAGGGTAATTATTTAATTCCCATTGAGTTAACAATAAAGAAGAAAGGTCTTGGCTATGGATAGTTATGTGGGTTAGCTATTAATTTTGCAAGTACGCACCCAACTGAAAATCTGCGAGTCCCGATAGCTATCGGGATTAGAAGTAGGCAAGAACCAAGTAAATATTTTTATATGATGTTGTACAAAGTTTTTTATAGTATTAGTAGCCAGCTAGTTCTATTATTTCATTCGGCATAAGGTTGCTTAACTCTAAAATACTTTTTCCTGATTTTTTCATTGCTTGTCTTACTAAAAAATTTCCGGTTCTATATCCGATATATGTTCTTCCATCAGGATGTTCACCCATTACCCACTGCGTATAATCTGCATCTAGAGGAAGAGCTAATATCTCTTTTACCCAATTATCGGCCTCATTGGTATAAGAGTTTACATCACTAATGTTCCCTGTATATATTTCTGTAAATGCAACTGCCAAACCTTCATTAACCATTGCATTAGGGATTCCATAACTAAATTTGTTATCCTGTATTGCCCAGCCTCGAGACAAATGATGGAATTCGTGAAAAATTGTGGTTTTAATGCCTTTATATAAAGAATCGATTACTCCATCCTTATAATTATTTGATATTTGAATTAGAACAAGAGGTGGACGATTAGTTTCTGTTCTTCCAGTTACCCCATTCACAATATCAAGATTCCAATCTACATTTTCGACGATAACTTTTATACTATCAGGCAAATTAGGTATAAGCTTGCGAACTTCATCCTCAGATTTGCTAATAACATTACTGACGAAATTTTTTTGTAATTCCGTAAATTTAAGAGAGTCTTCTTGAAAGACAACTTTTACTTTCGTAGTTTGAGAATTCTCAGGATTAGAATTGCAGGAAATAAAATAAAATACGGGTATAATTAAAATCAGATTTCTAAGAAAATTCATAATAGTCCTTGTTTTAATAAGAAAACGACACAAAAGATATAATGCTACAATATATTCTGATTCTTAAATTATATACAAGGACTTGCTGAATGTGGTTCGACGATTTCTACGGATTTATAGGAAAATCCATAAACTATGTAGGGGATATCTGTTTAAGGTATAAATTCCTTGCATAGTTCTTGCGCTGCCGTACAAGGCGCAGCATTGGTCCAGGATTTTATGGTTTTGGGAGTATAAATAAACGTGCCACCGAGCGGAGTGACCGATGAACACCGATAAATAAATTTGAAGTAAATAAATTGTTTTTAGCCTATGGTGGGACATCGTTTTGACTCGAGGCCCGGTTAGATCTGTTGTTGGGGGGATGGACCGATTCCAATTTGGTTTAGCAGGTCATTGTAACACATTTCTTTTGGTGCGGTAATTGCGCTAGCAATGCGGCAAAAGTACGCCGCAGGCGACCTAGCGGAGCGACCGATGAATTCATCTTAATACAATAGAAATGATATGAATAATTTGACATCATCGGTCTTGTGTATGAACCGTTTTAATGGTTTATACACTTCGTTAGCCTTTCATTATTTTATTCATTTTCTTGACATTTTGACTCTAAAATATCTTCTAAAACATGGATTTCTTTAAGCATTAATTTATAAAGTTCCACTTGTCTGGTATTCACCGATACATACTCAAGCGCCTCGTTAAGAAGTCTTGTTTTCATCTCATTTGATAAAATATCATTGTCATTCATTTGCATTACGTCTTTTACATCTTGTTCCAATCCTGTTG
>JAUIGC010000127.1 GCA_030429835.1 Bacteroidia bacterium | reverse complement strand
CAAAAACCTTGTCCGTTTCGTCCATTTTATTGTCAAAGTTGAGCTCATAGGACAAACCGCTACAGCCTCCACTCTTTACGCCCACCCTAACATAATCCTTGGAAGCATCGAACCCTTCCTCTTCCATTAGGGTTCTGACCTTCTTTTTTGCCGTTTCCGATACTTGTATCATATCTTAAAATGGATTAATTATAAATAGTTTACAAATATACTTCATTGGTAGGTTTTAACAATAGAACCTAACATTATTATAACGTATAAAACTATAGGACTTCTCTATGTTGAAGATGAGGAGATTTACCGGAGTTTAATGAGTACCAGATCGGATTTCCCCTTTGATTCTAATCCTTGGAAATCAACATTTTGACTTTCACCGATAAGCAGTACAGTTCCATCCTCACCTTCTACTACATCATAGCCAAAATCTATTTGGGAACCACCAAATGAAGTTTGCCAAAGTAGCTTGCCTTTATCATCGGTCTTAATTATCCAAATATCATTTTCCCCGTTATTGGACGATACATCCTGATCTGAACTTTTAGAATTACCCACAACATAATAACCGCCATCTTTGCTCGATACAACAGCCTGTGCAGCGTCAAACTGACTGCCGCCATAAGTGCGTTCCCATAGAAGGTTTCCAAAACCGTCCACTTTTACCAACCAAAAATCGGATTCCCCCTTAGTTTCAGAAACGTCCCCATCGGCACTAAAGGTATTGCCCACAACCACATATCCACCGTCCAAGGTATTGTCTATATCATAGGAAATCTCTATACCCGTGCCACCAAAAGAACGTTCCCATTCCATCGTTCCCGTATTATCCACTTTCACAAGCCAAAAATCATAACTGCCACCGGGATTGCTGATATCAAAATCATCACTTTCCGAGAATCCGGCCATGACAAAACCCCCGTCCTCCGATCTCACCACGGCATGTGACCTATCATTGTTGGTGCCCCCGAAGTATCCTCGCCATTCAACACCCCCTAGCGGGTCGATTTTGGTGCCCCAAAATTCCCCCACTCCATGTCGGGTGAGCGTGTTGCCTTTTTCCGTATATCCATCGGCCCGGGCAGAGGTAATATCCAAAAAGCCCGTAAAGAAAAAGCCGCCGTCCTCGGTCTGTAAAAGGTCGTAGGAATGATCGTGCCCGGAAAAACCATAACTTTTTTCCCATTCGATTTCCCCTGTAGTATTGAGTTTCAACAACCAATTATCATGAAAACCCCGATTTAAAGAGGCATCACCATCATCACTCATTGCGTAGCCTGTGAGGGCATAACCACCGTCCATGGTCTGGACCAAACTCTGTCCCCTATCGTCCTTGGAGCCGCCATAGGTCTTGCTCCACTGTACATTGCCATCGGCATCAACTTTCAATAGCCAATAATCATTGACCTGAACTGTTTTTCCCTGTAAATCACCATCAATACTGTTGGAAAATCCCAAAATGGCATAGCCCCCATCCGAAGTCTGGATGATGGCCTGACCAATATCCTCGCCCGATCCCCCAAAGGTCTTGATCCATTCCACTTCGCCCAAAAACTCTTGTTCGTTGATTTCAAGGAATTGCCTATCGGCATCCTTGGAACAGGACCAAAAGAAGATAAGTATCCAAATAAAATGAAACCTGTACATTTCCTATTCCGATTTCTTAATCACAAAAAATCCGTTGCTTATATCGCTGACCACAATCTTTCCGCTTTCAAAAAAAGGATAAACACTCCAAACACCATCAAATTCAGTATTATCATTCTGCGGGAACGTATCAAAAAAACCTGTTTCGGAGATATTTTTGCCTTCAATATCTGAAATATCCAATACCCGTACTCCTGCCGTATAATTGGCCAAATAGAAATCGTTCCCTAACACATAGCCATTGTGGTCAATGGCGCTCGTGGGTCCCAAATAGGTATCATGTAAAACGGGGCTGTCCAAATCTGTCATATCAAAAATCAAGGTCCTCGACCTAAAGCCGGAGTTTATCTCATCCAATTCATCGCCCAGGATAAAATAGCGCTGGTCTTCCGTAAACCAACCCTGATGGGTATACCCAATATTGGGATACGGAAGCGTGGCAATCTCAACAGGATTTTCTTTGTTGGTAATATCTACCACAACGACTTGGGTCTCGTTGGCCCCAACAAAAATTTCCCGATCCGTATAATCCGTATCGGGTCCGTTATAGGTCACTACTTGGGCATCATGGGTATAGCCGTTTATGCCCCAACCGCCAGCGGCCAATGGCATTGCGGGATTTGAAAGATCCAGGAAATGCACTCCTCCATTGTAAATATCATCCCGATTGGTTCCTACAGGATAGGCAAACCCCGTAGCCGTATTGATAACGATATTGTGGGCATTACCAATACCCGTAAACCTTCCGTCTTCCTCAAACTCATTAGAATTGCCCACAGCATCACGCAATTTTGTAAGGTCGAACACCTGTACCCCATGAGCATTCGCCTCCGAAACAATGTACGCATAGTCCCCATAAACCTTTATATCCCGCCAGGAACTGGCCGTTGTAGCGGTTGGCAGTTTTCCAAGATATATTAAGTTCTCGGTATCTGAAATATCAATAAATGCCGTTCCGTTATCCAGGCCCATTAGGGCATATTCCTTTCCCGTTGAGGCATCCGTCCATCCCCAGATATCGTTGCCCGATTGTGCGCTAAGCGCTGTCATTGGAATGTGTCCCAATAAATCATACCCGTTGCAAGGATAGTCTCCGGCAAACCCATTTTCACAGGGAACAAAGGAGGTTGTTTCTTCCGGCACTCCCGGATTTTCCGATTCATTTGGAATATCAATATCATTGTTCCCATTATCCTTGGAACAGGAAGCAAAAACGATTAAAAACAATAGAACGGCCCGTAATCCCATCTTGATAAATTTATCCTAAGAGTAAAGATACGATATAAAATATCCTGTTTACTTTTGCAACATGCTAGAAGACAAGAATAAAGAAAGGACCTCCTTGGAGAAATTGGGCGAGTTTGGGCTTATTGACCATCTGACCCAAAATTTCACCCTAAATCACACCTCTACCCTAAAAGGCGTAGGCGATGATGCTGCGGTGCTCGACTTTAAAAATAAAAAAACGGTACTTTCTACCGATCTGCTGGTAGAAGGTGTGCATTTTGACCTAAGCTATATGCCATTAAAGCATTTGGGATACAAATCCGTGATGGTAAACCTCTCCGATATCTATGCCATGAACGCAAAGGCCACCCAAATAACGGTGTCCCTGGCTGTTTCCAACCGTTTTCCTCTGGAGGCCTTGGAAGAATTATATGCAGGAATTCGACTTGCTTGCAAAACCTATAATGTGGACATGATCGGGGGCGATACCACCTCTTCCAAAACGGGAATGCTGATCAGTGTCACTGCTCTTGGTGAGGCCGAAGAAGACAAAATCACATATCGTTCAGGTGCCAAGGAAAATGATTTATTGGTGGTTTCAGGCGATCTGGGCGGAGCCTATATGGGACTGCAAGTACTGGAGCGGGAAAAAGAGGTTTTTAAGGTAAACCCGAACAATCAGCCTGATTTGGAACCGTATTCCTACATCGTGGAGCGACAGTTAAAACCGGAAGCGCGCAAGGATATTGTAGAATTGCTTGAAAAACTGGAAGTCACTCCAACGTCCATGATCGATATCAGCGACGGGCTATCTTCCGAAATATTGCATTTATGTAAAAACAGTGAGGTGGGCTGTGCGTTGTACGAAAATAAAATTCCGTTAGACCCAACGGTTATTTCTACTTGTGAGGAATTTAAGATGGACGGCACCATGATCGCCCTTAGTGGGGGTGAGGACTACGAATTGTTGTTTACGATAGATCAGGCCGATTTTCCAAAAATCAAGGGAAATCCCAACCTAACGGTGATTGGGCATATGACCGATAAATCCGGTGGTGCAAATCTGGTAACTAGGGCGGAAACTTTGATTCCCTTAAAGGCACAGGGATGGAACTCCTTTCAGTCGGAATAAAAAAATCCTGGAAAAAAGAGCGATTCTTTCCTTAACCGTTGTGGGGCATACGACAGGTAAGAATTAAAGATGCTTACTTAATTTCCAGGAATTCGGTCATAGGTTTTGCGCCACAAGATGACGGAAACCCAGTATTTTTTAAACTAGGCGTTATGCTACTTGATGCTCGCTATGCCTGTTTTGGTATATACGCTCCAAAGTTCTGTTGATATCCTGTAGTTCTGGGGTAAGAATGGATAAGTTACCAGTTACATCCGTAGTTACTTCTTTGCGACAATGGATGCATTTGTATTCCTTGATGTGAGACGTTACCTTTTTGGAGACTGCGTAATGGTGGCCAAAAATGCTGCAGAAAAGTTTTTTCATGCCTTAGGATTTTTAGGTTTACATTTAGTACGATTTGGGAATCGGTAAAAATGTTGGTTTGTTATTAGATTTCCGTTTTGCAATTATGAGAACGAAGCGTTTTCAATAATATTTGTCAAAGTATACCTTTTTAACCACCTGAACCATAATTTGTTGTGATGTGGACAAAACTTGTGGTCAACCTTAAAATTTTATGGGTCTTTATTTTTTAAAGTTCCCCATACATCTTTTAACTATCTTCCGTCTATGATATCAAAACCGCTTGCAGGCAAAGAAATATGGGTCACGGCCTTTGCCCTTTTTTCGCTGTTCTTTGGTGCCGGCAACTTAATCTTGCCGCCCCAACTCGGTTTAAAATCGGGTGAGCTTTGGTGGTTGGTTACCTTGGGGTTTTGTACTTCTGCCGTCTTGATTCCCATTCTTGGCATACTGGCCCACGCCAAGTTGCAGGGCACTATTTTTGATTTTGGGAAAAAGGTGTCGCCCACTTTCTCCCTAATCTTCTCTTTAATTGTTTATGCTATTGCCATAGGCCTGCCCGCACCCAGAACGGCCTCGGTAACCCATGAAATGGCCGTTGCCCCTTTTTTTGGTAGTTCGCCCTGGCTCACCAGTATGCTATATTTTGCCTTAGTGTTCGTATTTGTCATGAACCGATCCAAAATTCTGGACCTCATTGGCAAACTGTTGACCCCGGCCATCTTTCTCATTTTAATAGGCATCATTGGGATCATTACCTTTTCGCTGGATTATGATTTTGCCCACAGCACTATGGAAAATACCCTTACAACCGGCATTTTGGAGGGCTATCAAACCTTTGATGCCATTGGGGCCGTTGTTGTGGGTGGCGTCATTATAGTCTCCATAAACATTAGGCACAAGAAAAGAAGTTATGCAGAAAAGAAGACCTTGATCCGCAAAGCGGGATGGCTTGCCGGGTTGGCCCTTTTTCTGATCTATATGGGGCTCATTCTTTCCGGGGCCTTGTCCCATTCGCTTTTTGACTTGGATATTTCCAGGACGGAACTCCTTTCGGGATTAGCGACCGAAGCTTTGGGCCATTACGGCAATCTGTTGTTGAGTATTTTGGTGGCACTGGCCTGTTTTACCACTGCCGTTGGAATTGTTACCGGAACCTCTGATTTTATACTATCACGATTTCAAGATTCCCAAAAAGCGTATACCATCACGGCTATCCTGGGCTGTGTTCTAGGGGTTGTTATGGGGCAGTTTAATGTGGACTACATTATTGCCGTAGCCTTACCAGCTTTGATGATCATCTACCCCATTACGATTGTTTTAATATTGCTCAACATAGTCCCGGAAAAATACGCTTCCCCAACAGTTTTTAAAGCGGTCGTGTGGACGACCATCGTTTTTAGTATTCCGGATTTCCTAGCCACTATTGGGCTTTCGGAGGCTATGGAAAAACTACAGTCCATTATTCCCTTAAGTAACTATAGTATGGGATGGGTGTTGCCTGCTTTGGCGGCTTTTATTGTAGGGAATGGCATTGTTCAAAAAAGAAATAAAACGGAATAAGTATCTTAGTTCCACATATAAAAGAAGTATTGATCAATAATGATCTAAATACAATTGTTGTACCTAATTTGCAGAACTAATTGAAAAGGCAACAAATTCGATTTATTTTTAAATACAAAGATGAGCTTTATAAGTTTTTGAGTATTTTCACTTCTAACGATAATTCGTTTCATTTTCATCTTTACGAGGAATCGGACAAGCCATTCAAATACTTTAATTCATCATTAACCGAAGAAAATGAATTAAAAATCGACATTAAAAACCCAGTCTCTTCTGCTTTCATAAGACACAAGTTTACATTTCATAAATCTGGATATATTCACTCTACAAATAAGCATAGTGACAGATATAAAGATGGAGTAAAAGGAATTCCATTCAACGAAATTGAAACTTCTAATTTGATTTTGTTACTTGCTCCTCAAAAAATTGAATTACTTGAAAAGTATAAGCCCAAAAAAGATGGTCATAATTTTATTGTACCAATTGATGAAAAACAATCTCCATTTTCTTTCAATTTTGAGGTATTTAAAAAATCTAGTTTAAACAACTTACCTACTATTCCAACCAAAATACTACAAGGACCACATACATATCATTGGAACGATTTGGAATATGGGTTAAGATTTTATTTTCAAAAAATTATCGGAACTGAAATATGGCCTGAATCAACACTGATTTTGAAAAGAGTATTAAAATAAAACAGTTACAACAACGGCTATAATTCATCGTTGCAATAGCGCAAAAACCAAACGAAGAACATATATTTAAGCTGATTTCTCTACGGAATAGTCCTGCGGACGATTCCACGCCGAAACCATAGCCTAAACCGTTCTATACAATTTAAACTCCCGGTTTTGTCCTCTAATTATTCCATAATGAAAACCTCTTCAATTCTCAACTTGAATACTTTTGAAATATCATATGCTAATTGGAGGGAAGGATTATATTTTCCTTTCTCAAGAAAAACAATAGTTTCTCTTCGTACCCCAACTTTTTTAGCCAGTTCAATCTGGGTCAAATTATCCCTGGCACGGAGTTCCTTAATTCTTGTTGTCATCTATGCCCACTCTTGAAAGGTACAACCGAATAAAAAGAAAAACGAGGGTCATCCCGGCCATGCCAATCACTATTACCAATTTGGCTTTGTTTACCGAATCAACAGAAAATATATCTAGGGTAAACAAACCAACTAGCCACATATAAATGGAAATCCTAAAGGCCATCGAAGCAGCCTTTTGATTTATCTTTTTTGAGAGCTCGTCTTCAGGCTTTAAACCTGATTTTGCATCATTAAGTGCCTGAATACCAGAATAGATTACAAATCCGACTATAACCAACATGACTCCAATGGTTCCGTAAGCGAATTCATTAAATGGCTTAGTTGTTTTGAATATCCAATAACCCATTAAACCCAAAATAAAGGCCGCAACAGTAAACTTTACTATCGCTAAATTTTTTGCTTTCATATTTATGTTATTTATTTCTAACATAAAGTTAGATATACATAACTTTATGTGCAAGTAAATTCTGAAGAAATTACAATTGACTAAATAAAAATGCATAGAACAACCTGTGAGCGCAATTAAGGGAGATTCAACTAAAAATCCTACTCAGTACCCCTCCGCTTTTTAGAGTAGTAATAAAACAAATAGGCCACTAAAATCAAGATCACAAAAGGCAAATAGGTGCCAATGGCAACCCCTATTTCATAGGCACTGTCCGGAGCTTCCTCCATCTTCTTTTCAATCTCGGAAACATCCTGTAAAACCATAAATACACCCATAATCATATATCTATTTCCAAACTGATGGGACAATGGTCGCTGCCCATAATCTGGTCATGGATTTCAGCCGACTTTACTTTGGGCCACAGGGATTCGCTGACCAAAAAATAATCGATACGCCAACCTACGTTTCTGCTTCGGGCACCGCCGCGCATGCTCCAAAAGGTATATTTATCAAAGGTATCCGGATGTAAAGTCCTAAAACTGTCCTTTACATTTAAAGTAGATAACATGTTTTCAAAACCATCGATTTCCACCTGTGTAAATCCTGACGTCTTATTGTAGTTGGATTTTGGGTTGGCCAAATCGTTTTCGGTATGAGCCACATTAAAATCGCCCGTAATGATTAGCGGTTTCTTTTTGGAAAGATTCAATAGATAATCGGTAAAATCCTTGTCCCACCCGGAGCGATAGTCCAACCGTTTCAACCCGTTTCCACTATTGGGTACATATACATTGACCAGATAAAATGCATCATATTCCGCATAGGAAATCCTACCTTCCATATCATGGTCCTCAATGCCCATATTACTTCCAAAAGAAATGGGTTTCTGCTTTGATAAAATTCCTGTTCCGGAATACCCTTTTTTCTCCGCACTATTGGTAAACAGCTCGTAATCTGTGATGCCTTTTAGGGCCTCTTCCACTTGATCGTCCTGTGCCTTGGTCTCCTGAATACAAAAAACATCGGCATCAAAATTGGATACCACGTCCTCAAAGCCTTTTTTAACGGAAGCCCTTATCCCATTAACGTTCCACGATACTAATTTCATAACCTAGTCCTTTAAGTATATATCTTCCTTTAATTATTTGTAATTGCGCCATTTCCTAAATTCCGCCAGTTAATCGTTCAAAATCTCCCTTAAAAACCAATCTAATTTTGAGTAAAAAATTATCAATAATAGTCAAAATCACATTTTTGGTACTGATAGGAGGTCTCCCCCTTTTGGGGGAGCTAGAGGGGGCTGTTCATCAACTCCTCAATTTCCTCAGCCTGAATGGGAATATTACGCATTAAATTGAAGGGTTCTCCATTTTCTTGGATAACCACATCATCCTCTAAACGGATACCCATGTTTTCCGCAGGAATGTAAATCCCCGGCTCTACCGTAAAGACCATATTGGCTTTCATCGGTGTTTTTAACGCACCATAGTCATGGGTGTTCAACCCAATGTGATGGCTTGTACCATGCATAAAGTATT
>JAUIGC010000005.1 GCA_030429835.1 Bacteroidia bacterium | reverse complement strand
AAGTTTACCGAGGTATTGGTGGCATATCCGGGTTTGAAGAAATTCTTGACAGATTCGTATGGCTGCCAAGCATATCTTGCCCCCTGTAACTCTGGGAATGCGGCCCTAGTAGCGGCTACGGCAGTCGTGGAATAGGGATGTTCCAAGGTTCCGTTCTCGTCTATCAAGGCCTGTCTCCCCCATCCGGAAACACCGCCTTCATCAAAACTGGGTCCCCAGTTACTGAAGAACCAACCAAATTGCTGGTCAAATCCATTTCCATATTGGAACTGATAATCCGGTAATGATGCGAACTCGTTAACGAAATAGGACTGGTTGACCGTAATCTCGTTTTTCTTTGTACCGCCTGTACCGGCCCCTGCCTTTGTAGTAATCAATATAACCCCGTTCTTTCCCAATGTACCGTATAAAGTGGTAGCGGCAAGACCTTTCAACACTTCTACATTGGCAATGTTGTTTGGGTCTATGTCCAAAAACCTTGAGGAGCCTGTGTTCCCACTAAGGAATGCTGGGTCGGAAGGGTCATTTGGATCATCACTGGTTCCGACGTTGGTATCGTTACTAAAGGGGACACCGTCCACGATAAATAGTGCCTGGTTACTCCCACTAAAGGAACTTAGACCACGAATGGTAACGTTCGTAGCGGAACCGGACATACCACCTGCAGCGGTGATATTGACCCCGGCAGCTTTACCCGCCAAGATACGGGCAACGTCACCTTCGGTCCTGTTTTCAATGGATTCCGCCCCAACAGAGGTCACGGCATAACCCAAAGCTTTTTTCTCCCTTTTGATCCCTTGACCTGTCACTACAACCTCTTCTAGGGCTTGGGCATCCTCCTGCATCTGTACATTAAGGGTGTTAGATGCGCCAACGGTCTGCTTTATCTCGCGCATACCTATGTAGGTAAAGGCAAGGGTTTGGCCAGCACTCGCAGAAATACTGTAATTTCCATCAAAATCAGTTTGGGTACCCGTAGTTGTGCCTTCAACCACGATGTTAACACCAGGGAGTGGTAAACCATCCTGGTCGGTTACTGTTCCGGAAACTGTTTTAGTTTGGGCCCAGCTACTAGCTAGAATCAAAGCAAAAAGAAGAAATAATAAATTCTTTTTTTTAATTAATTTCATACATCCAAAAATTTAAATTTATAGAGTTAGTTAAATTGTTTCAACTTCCTTATTTCATTGAATTCTGTTGTCTCCATTTAGTAGAATTCCGTTAATAGAAAGTTAAAGAAGTCGAAAGAAAATGAAAAAATGAAAGGAGTATTTTAGTTTGCAACGAATGCCCTAAAATTTGAAATTAAAATTGAATCTTATGGTAAAAAGTAAGGAGGCTACTAATTCAGAAAAGTTAAAATGAGAAGTAAATGGGAGGTAGATGGTGGCGCTAACTCAAAATCTTAAAAAATGAAACAAAATCAATATTTTTTTAAGAACACATCTCCCCCCATTTTTTACTTACGTCTACAAGAAAGTATTTATATTAAAGTGTCGGTAAAATTTGTCACTAAACCCTTTTATTTTGCAACAAACACTTAGATTATTTTTTATCGGGTTTTATTAAAGTAACATAAACAGCCTCTGTTTCTTCTACCTTTTAGAAGAGTGGATTCATAATAAATTCCAGACTTGTTTGCGATTACTTCCATCGTGAAAATGAATTATCTTAATGCTCTATCGAAATTGTAATTTTTGATGTTGCACTAGTATCCATTTATGTTTCATAAATGTCGTTTAACGTTTTGATAATGCTATTTGATAAATAAATAATATAACTTGTTTCTTATAATATATAAACATCCTTATTTGCGAATAAACATTTTTGAGCATTTTAATTGAGAGTTTTAATCTTGGCGTTATACTAATTCTTCATAATCTTTCTGCAGCTTGATTTTTACAACCTTAGCTCTCCCTAAGTTTTGAATATTAAATAAAATTCAATTTGTGTATTTAGATAAATTTGAAAACAATCTTGGAATAAACTGTCTAGGAAATAATAGGAAATTAACCTTTTATCTTTTAATACTATTTTCCCTTAATTCGCTAAGGTCACAGAAGGCAATCAATACAAATCCATCTTACAGGGATTCAATTAACAAATACTATTATTTGGATAGCCTTGAGACCAAGAAATACATCGACCTTTTTATCTCACAATCTATCAATGAAAATAATTCAGATGATCTATTCGATGGCTATCATGCTTTAGCCTCTTATTACTATCAACATAACGATACCCTGAAACTTATAGAGTCAACGGATAAACTTTTCGCTGTTGCCAAAACTAATAACTTAAAAATTCCATTGCTCAAAGCGTACCATTTAAAGAATAATTATTTAAAAATGAAATTTGGGATGGAGGACCCAAGAATTTTTAAGAACATTTATGAAGCTTTAGAAATCTCTAAAGAGATAAAGAGTACTGTTTGGGAAAGTAAATATTATGATGATATAGCCGGTTTTTATAAACTAACTGGTGATTTTAATCAAGCTTTAGAATACTATAAGAAGAATTTATCTATTCTAAAGGAAATTGCTAACTCAGAGGATTATAAAGAGTTTAAAATATGGGGTGGAAGTCTAGAAAAAACGTGTTTGGAACTCTCCGAAATACATATTGACCTAAAGGAAATAGATTCGGCAAGAGCTTATAATCAGATGGCAAAAAAAATATTGGACTCGACTGATTCAGATAATTTTGGAGTTTTAAAATATCGAAATATCATTAATAATTTGGAAATCAATTTTCTTGAAAATGATATTATATCGGCTAGAAAAAATCTTCGTAAAGCAATAGAATTTATACCAAAAAGTTTTAATGAACCTTTTCAAAAATATTCAAAATTATATTACTCTGGATTGGTGAGTTATCACGAAGGTGATTTTAAAAAAGCGGTTGAAAAATTTGAGTCAATCGATACAACTCGTATCAACATTAATCAGAGGGCAGGCTTTTACTATGGAGACCTGTACAAGTTTCTATATAAATCTCATTTAAATGAAGGAAATCTGAAAAAATCAGATTTTTATTTTGAAAAACATTTAGAAGCTTTAAATAGACAAATGAATGTTAATAATTCCGTGAACTCTAATTTCAGAATTACAGAAATAGCTCAATATGATGAAGAGGTAGAGAAGCTATTAAATCAAAAATCTAGGCAGCGTTTTTATTTAATTATGATGTTCGTGGGGTCTTTTTTTACTATTTCCATTGTCATCTATTATTACAAGAAAAAGCAAAAAGCAAATAAAGAAAAGCTAAAAATCTTAGTTGATAGGGTAAATGATAAAAATACCAAAACAAAAACAACTTCATTAAAAATTAATAGTGATGAAATAAGCAGAATTATAGAAAGATTAAATGAGTTTGAGAACAAAGAATATTTTTTAAACATCGATTGCACAGCTTCCAATACTGCTAAAAAACTTAAAACTAATACCACATACCTCTCCAAAATAATTAATGTGCATTATGGCAAGAGTTTTTCCGACTACATAAATGACTTAAGGATAGATTATGTTATTAATAAATTTCAAAATGATATTAAGTTCAGAAAATATTCTATTCAAGGAATTGCCAATGAAATTGGATTTAAAAGTAAAGAGTCATTTAACTCAGCTTTCAAAAAAAGAATGGGTGTGCTTCCTTCAGCCTTAATCAAAGAACTGCAAAAAGAACCTAATTAGATTTCTAGGTAATTTCATTTTAAAGTTGACGATTAAAAATTTTATTCAACGCTAATCACCACATAATTAGTGTATTATCATAATAAAATTGAGCTTTGAAGTATGCTTAATTTTATAAAATTAGGCATCTTCTGTTTTTTTATATGATTCATTTTTGGGTTCTTTAGAATAATTCAAATTATTTAAGAATATAGAGCCAAAGCTTACCATTGTTGGTAGCATGCTTTTAGAGAGAGATTTGAACTAGAATTGGCTTTTTTTGTGATTGTGGTCTTATTCTCCAAAAGAGTTCTCTTTTATAAAAGACTACAATTCGAAGTTGTTTTTTTAATTCCATTGATGTGGAAAACATTAAAATTGTTAGAAAATTAAAATATAAAACAAGGAATAAAACATAAATAATGACTTTCACAGACAAAATAATCATACCAGAAGGTAATAAGAAACACCTATTTGATATTAGCGAAGTGAAATTTATTAAAGCAGATAGATATTACGTTAATGTATTTTGTTTTAACAAAAAGGTATTAATTAGGATAACAATGAAAAAATTGCAAGAGCTTTTACCAGATATTTTTATAAGAATTAGTAAATCTGTTATAGTGAACGTTAGGCATATAGTAAGAATAGAGGAGTCCAAATCTTCATGCTGTATTGTTCTTGCTGGTGAAATTGAACAACAAGTATCGGAAAAATATAGACTTGAATTTGATAATTTTTTTTCTAAAATAGCATAAACACATGCTCGATTTACAAATTTGAATTACTATATGTAATCAAGATATTAAACAAACTATAAAACTTTTAATCATTGAAGTTATTAATCTCCATAAAAAAGGCCAAATTAACATAAACTAGTTATTATGAAAAAGAGGATATTAACCCTGCTCATATTTGTCAACCTAATTTCATGTACAAAAAGTGAAAATATTCCAAATAGCGAGTTTTTTGGGAATTGGAGATTAATAAAAATGACAGGAAGTTCTATTAATTCAGAATCCAAAGGTAAGGATATGGAATGGAAGGAATCCTACCTGTTTAATGAAAATGGAACTTTTCAAAAGTTCAGAGAAACGGATAAATGCAGTTTTGTAGCGTCTGGCACGTTTAAAGTAAAATCTACTGCAAATGAAACAACCATTGAACTTTTATTTGATTATGAAAGTAACATTCTAGGATCCTGTTATTCTAGCACCCTAAAGGAAATATTGGTCCAAAATTCTGAAAATAGCCTATATAATACATGGTCCAACTGTGATGGCCCACGTCTCGAATATCGAAAAATAAATTAAAAGTTAGATTTGAAGGGCGTGTTTTCCTTAGTTCTGATTATACCATTTATTGACCTTTTTATCGAATATTTGCAATGTAATTCATTCTATTTTATTCAAACCAAAGAGTAATTTTCATTTTAAAATCACATTCTCCGAATAAATGGAAATTGTATGGGTTTTCATAGTAACTTCTTAAATCTGTTTAAAACATATTCATTGTAAACTACAATTTTGTTCCAAGTGTTTAACCCTCTTTTCAATCAAGAAAATTAAGAGTTCTTTTCTTACTATTCGGACTCGGAATATTTTTGATTAATCTAAAAAATAGAAAGTATTTAATACTAAAGCTGTGTTTTTAAGTTTTCAACTATACCATTTTAAAACAATAAACACGAAAAACATTGGGTAGATGAAAAAGGTTTGTAACCTTTTTGTGTTGAGAACAATCATACTAATACAACATTTTAAAAGTAAAATAATGAAAGACTTTCTATTTGGACCCGGAATTGTACTGGTGGCTCTTTTTATTGCCGCTGGTTATACACTTTATACTTTTATAAAAGCTTCTCATTTGGAACGAATGGCCAAAATTGAAAAAGGCCTGGATGCCGAATCATCTGCCAATAACAGATACTTGGAAATAAAATTGGGTATGCTCATGGTTGGAATAGCCGTTGGATTGCTATTGGCCTATGTAATCGAAAAAACTTCGGATATTGAGGCCATCGTCTTTTATCCTTCCCTAATGCTTCTATTTGGTGGCATCAGTCTTATTGCCTCATTTTTTTGGACAAGGAGACTACGGAAAAACAACTAGCCCTTTATGGATACCCATTATATAAATGAGGTTTTAAAAGGGAATACCCATGCATTTGGCTACTTGATACGAACGTATCAAAACAAGACTTTTGGAATCGCCATTTCTATAGTAAAAAACGATGAAGATGCAAAAGATGTGGTACAGGAGAGTTTTATCACAGCATATGCATCGCTCTCCAGTTTTCGGAACGATGCAAAATTTTCCACTTGGTTATACCGCATTGTGGTAAATAAAGCCCTACAGTTCTTAAAACGACAAAAAAGAAAAGAGGAAGTGTCGCAAGAGATTGCAATTACGGAAAATGACAAAACAGCTTACAATAGTGCCTTGGAACAATTGAACCATCAGGATTTAAAATTGTTGGTCAAAAAAGTCCTCAGTGAAATTCCCCCTAGAGAAGCACTGATTTTGCAACTGTTTTATTTGGAAAACCAGCAAATTTCTGAAATTCAAACAATAACAGATTTCACAAAGGCCAACATAAAAGTCCTTTTGCATAGGGGCCGAAAAAGCTTTTACAAAAAACTTAAAAAAGATAACATTACGAAACCTTATTAACCATGAAGGATACGGATCATTTAAAAGAAGTATTTGGAAAATTGGACCAAATCCATGAACCCATTGATTTGGAGGAGACCATTTTAACTGCCATTGAAAAAGAAAGAACGTTAAAAGCGCAAATTGCCAAATATAGGTCGTATGGTAAGAAATCCTTAATAGTATCGGGTATTCTCGTTGCTATACTTGGTATTCTCTTTAGTCGTCCAAGTACTAGGCAATCAATGGAACATACCATATTAGCCTATACCTCCATAGGTCTAGTACTAGTTGTGATTTTGGTCCAACTAGAAGCTGGTGGTTCAAAAATTTTTAATCAATTAAAAAACAATAGATCATGAGACAAATCAAACAAATTTTGGGGACTAGAGCCCATACCAATCATTTTAAATCAATAGTCATTGTGATAATAATGACTTGCTTAATCGGAATCAAGGCAAATGCCCAGTTGACTTCAGAACACATTGACAGTATAGTGAACAAGGCAATGGGTACCATGGGCCATACGGTAGGGTTCGCCATTGGGGTGGTGAAGGATGGCCAGATCGTTCATGTGAAAGGCTATGGTACAACATCAATAGATTCCAAAGTTGCCGTGACGGCCAACACCCCCTTTGGGATTGCTTCTAATTCTAAAGCCTTTACTACCGCAGCCTTGGCCATCCTGGTAGATCAGGGAAAAATAAAATGGGAAGACAAGGTAATCGACTACATACCGGAATTTAAAATGTACAATGATTATGTTACCAACAATTTCAATATTCAGGATCTTTTGACCCACCGCAGTGGTCTGGGCCTTGGTGCGGGAGATTTGATGATTTTTCCGGACGGTTCAAATTTTACGATTGACGATGTACTCACTGCCTTTCAACATTTTGAACCTTCCTCCGCCTTTAGGAGCCAATTTGATTATGACAACCTATTATACCTGGTAGCCGGCGAACTTACGGCGCGGGTTTCCGGAAAGACATGGGAAGCTTTTGTTGAGGAAGAGCTATTGAATCCATTAAAAATGAAAAACTCATATGCAAGCTACCCTACCCCTATTAAAAATGAAAACGTGGCCGTTCCCCATGCTTTCAATGGCGAATCTGTTGTGCCTCTAAAACAGTACGGACCTAATATAGATTCAAATGGCCAAACAAAAATGAACGGCGCCGCCGGTGGTATATGGGCCAGTGCACAAGACATGTGTCAATGGATGCTGTTACAATTAAACGAGGGTAAATACGGTACGGACTTAGAAAAAACACTCTTTTCTCAGGAACAACAGCGTGAAATGTGGCGCATGCATACCCCGATCAATAAGCAGTCCGACCCAAGGTCGCCCTTTAAAGTTCATTTTACGGGCTATGGCTTGGGATGGTTCCTATCCGATTTTAATGGATTTTTCAAAGTGGAACACTCCGGTTTGATTGCGGGAATGTCCTCCGAAGTGACCTTGATACCTGAGCTTGAACTCGGTATTGTGGTTTTGAATAATTCCGAGGGCGCCGATTTCCTAAACGGATTGATGGGCTTTATTCTTCTGGATGAGTACCTCAACTTGGGAACTGGCATTAACTGGTTGGAAATGGCCAAGGGCATGCAACAAGGCGGACGGCAAATGGGAAATCCTGAAACCGACAAGGTCTGGGCGAAGGTCGCATCCAATAAAAATATAAAAATCAAAACAGCGGATTATGTTGGTACCTATGAAGATGATTGGTTCGGTAAGGTGAAGATTTTTGAAAAAGAGGGAGATTTATGGTTCAAATCCATTAAATCCCCTAGGTTGAATGGCAAAATGCAATTTTATGACGGAAATACATTTGCTATTCAATGGGAGTATCAGGACATGAAGGCCGATGCCTTTGCCATTTTTTCGCTAGATGAAAACGGCAAGGCGGATGCCATTCGCATGAAAGGAATATCCCGCTTTATTGATTTTAGCTTTGACTTTCAAGATCTGGATTTGAAACGGGTCGAGAATAAAACAACAGCTATGGGTAATACCTTATAAGGATGATAGGCCCTATTCACTATTTACAGGGGATAAGGGCCTTTACAAATCCCTTGATAACAGGTGCTTATGTCGAAAATAAAGGGTTCAAGACAATTACCAATAATACTTAGGTGTTCTATTTTGATTATGGATTAAACTATAGTATTAATTTTATAATCGTGAATTACACGGCTCAAATATTGTTCGCCTTAGGTGCTATTGGAACGTTAAACAGTTTGTTAGTCGCATTATATTTTTTGATACATCCAAGGCTATCAGACAAAAGCAATCGCTTATTCGGGGGCTTTTTATTGATTTTAAGTGCAAGAGTACTAAAATCTATTTTTTACGCTTTCTCAACCGAGGAACCTGTCTGGTTCTTACAATCGGGACCTGCATTTTTTGGTCTGATAGGCCCATTTGTGTTTACCTACACCTTAAGCATTGTAAAACCGAATTCTTTTTGGGTAAAGTACGGCAAATACCACTTACTGTTTTGGTTTTTGACCTTGATATTGATTGCCATTTTTATTCCGTTTAAAACCAATATAGGGTTCAATAAAGAGGTTTTATTACCTATTTTGAACTTTCAGTGGTTGGGCTTCATTTTATCTTCCGGACTCGTTTTAAGATTTGAAATATGGAAACAAGGCCGATCCATTCAATTTAATTGGCTAGCCTTTATGCTGACGACGAATCTTATCCTTTGGGTAAGTTTTACTTTTATCCGATTTGACTATTTCATTAGCGGCTCTATCATTTTTTCGTTCTTATTTTATTCCATATTTCTGTATTTCCTTTTAAACGGAAAGGTTACCAATTCGGTCTTTAAAAGAAATAGCGGCAAAGAGCCCTCTTTTACCAATCAAGAAAAAGATCAATTGATTGCAAAACTTGAAGCTTACTTTGAAAACCAGAAGCCCTACAAAAACCCGAACCTTAAAATCGCCGACATTTCCGAAAAATTGGGTATCTCCTCCCATGAATTATCCCGATTTACAAATCAGGTAATTGGAAAGAGTATTACTGGGTTTATCAATGAATATCGAGTTGAAGAAGCAAGGCAACTTTTGGGAAAGGAATCTAATTATACCATAGAGGCTATTGGGGAACAATCGGGATTTAATTCAAAATCAGCCTTTTACAAAGCCTTTAAGTCGCAAACCGGCACCACACCCGCAAAATACAAGGCCCGTTTATAAGTTCTTTTTTATAAATCAGAACAGATTGGCAGGTATTCAAAAGTCATTTTTAAGGCGAAATAATTAATCTTGCCCAAAATTTAAATCCATGAAAAAAAAGGTATTTATACTACTTCTTATTTTGCTTTCTTCAAGTGATATTTCGGCCCAGCAAAATGGCAAAAAATCTATTAAGGAAGCCATGATTGAATACGCCTACCAGGATATTGAGAAGGCTATTGGGTATTATAGGAAACTTAAACGACAGGAAAGCGAAAAGTACAATTTTGAGAATGAAAATGAATTGAATAATCTGGGATACCAATTGATGAACGAAGATAGAAAAGAAGATGCCCTTAAAATATTCAAACTCCTGGTAGAAGAGTTTCCAAACTCCTTCAATCCACACGATAGTCTAGGAGAGGCCTATTTGATTAACGGGCAGGAGGAACTGGCAATTGAGAGTTACAGGAAATCCTTGGAGCTAAATCCGGAAAACAAGAATGCGAAATGGACGATTGCGCAAATACAGTATCAGAATCGTGATAAGAACAAGTTTGACAGCGTGTACACAAAGCAGGAATATTTGGATGACCTCAACGAACTTGCAACCAGACTCACGGAAATCAATCCACATCCGTACAGGTACATGACAAAGGAGGCCTTTTGGGGCGTAGTACAAGAAAAAAAGGATTTGATTACGGATACCACCACCTACAGCGAATTTATTTGGCACTGTAGCGAGTTGATTGCTAACATTAACTGTGGGCATAGTTTCATACCCGGGTATTTTGGGCAAGAAAGGGAAATGCTCCCAGATACACTGCGTTTTCCTCTGGAGCTAATAAACATTGACAAAAGACTTTATGTTGCCCATGCATTGGTCAATGAGGATAAAATAGAGGTAGGCACGGAGATATATTCCATTAATGGCATAAGTGGTCGTGAAATACTGAACGATATCAACAAACACATAGGCACTCAAGGTAAGGTAGGAAATGCAGGAAAAAGACATCTCTTCAATTGGCAAGCTACGGCCATGATTCCCTATGCACTGAGATTTCCAAAGACGTACGAGGTGATTATCAAAGGCAAAAAAGAACCGATACAATTGGAAATGCTAGAAAATTACGAGTTTCCATTGGCCGCCTTAAATAGATGCCAGGAAACTTTTTGTTTGGATTTTTCGCAGGAGAATAATACTGCTATTATGAAAATCAATAATTGGGATTTTTATGGCGGCCGATTTAAAATACTTCAGAAGTTTATTGATGATAGCTTTCAGGAAATAATTGAAAGAAAGTCCCGAAACCTTATAATAGATGTCCGGGGAAATGGGGGTGGCAATTCATGGGGAGCGGCACATTTATTAAGGTATTTAGCTAAAAAACCTTTTACCTATTTTAAAGAGGCTCCTCTAGGAAGCGAAAAACTAAAACCGCTTAATCCTTTTGAGAACACCTATCAAGGACACGTTTACTTCTTGCACGATGGCCGTTCCGGGTCTACTACCGGACAATTATTGGCCCTGGCAAAGCACCATCGCATTGGCACTTTAATAGGAGAGGAATCCAATGGAGGTATCGTCTATACGGGTGGTCAGCGAATGAATCGGTTAACAAATACAGGTGTTTTTTATATGGTGGGGAGAGTGAACCACATAACTAACGCCCCATCAGTTTCTGAAGAACGAGGCGTTTTTCCCGATCATTATGTTGTGCAGACTTTGGAGGATTTTTTGACCCATACGGATACAATTATGAATTATGTGATTAAGCTTATAGCCCAAGACCTTAAATAAAAAAACGTAATATTTCATTAAACCTTTTCTCAAGTAGATAATATGAGGAAAAAGTGAAAAATGTTATATGAACATTAGAATTTCTTACTAAGAGTTACAAATTGAACCTGTAGGTTTTATTAGAATTTTTCAATTATGGATACTTAAAACAAAGCCCAGCCCCTGTTTATTTGAGTTTACACAATTAGGGGGATAGTGTCTTTTTCGATAAGTTATTTGTCCCAAAATAATTATCGAAGGACTTCCTATATTTTTCGGAAACCTGAAATTCCTGCTCATTGGGCATTACAACTACTGATGTTGATTTTTTTTCTTCAATACTTTCTATAAACAATGCATTAACGATATATGATTTGTTGATTCTTAAAAAATTCGGAGGCAATAATTCTTCTATACCTTTTAAGGTTATTCTAACCAATATCTTTTTGTTTGAACAGAATATCTTTACGTAATATCTATCCGCCTTTATAAATTTGATCTCGTCTGCATTTAATAGGTGTTTCTTTTTTCCTTCAGGAATTATGATTTTACTAAAGTTTACCATATTAAATCAAATGATTTTCTTCTAAACCATGAAGTATTAATGTTATTTCCTTTCTTTTAGAAACTCAACCGGAACTTTTTGAGAATATATCTTAAACCTTTCTACTTTTCCTTCTGTATCTACAACGAATTCCACAGTAAACTCAGGATTAAAGGAAGCCTTGAAGTCTTGTAGACCTTCTAAGTAAAAGTTATTATAATTTAAATGTTCCAACTTGAAAGTATATGTTGGGAAATGTGCATAAATCAATTTATTTTCTACTTTAATTTCCACGGTACCATAGCCTTTTGCATGGTACCTACCCAATAAATCGGATATGGGATGCGTGGGTTTTTCATCCGTATTGATAGGATTATCTTCCTCATTTGGAGTATACATTTCACCCACATTCACTGGGTAGTCTACATCCATTGGAAGCTTCAGTAACTTTCTGGAAATGTGGTCGGATATTAAATAAGGCAATACCGAATTTGATTGATTGGTCAATACTACTATTCCAATATTTGAAAAAGGGAACATATCCATAACCGTTGAAAAGCCATTGGTATTACCACCATGTCTTACCCTAAAATACCCATTATAGGACCTCAAGCGCCACCCAAAACCTTCCCCAAATAAATAGGCATCTTTTTCATAAACATCGCTTTTAATATTTTGAAGTCTCATTGCTTTCTTAACATATTCCTGGGGGATTACCTGGGTACCTTCATAAAAACCTTTGTTCAGCCAAGCAAGCATCCAATTGCACAAATCTTTTGAAGAACTTTTTATTGCTCCTGCGGGTGAATAACCATAATAATTTTCGAATGGCACCTGTATCATATTTCCATTGCGTAGGGAATAGCCTAGGGCATAATTACTCATCTTCATAAGTTCTTCGATTGTTGTCATTGAAGAACTCATTTTAAGGGGTTCAAAAATTTTTTCTTTTACGACCGCTTCCCAACGCTTGCCGATAACCTGCTCAACAACAACACCGGCCAGCGTATACCCCATATTACTGTAGGCCCAGCTATTCTTCACTTCGGCCTGAGGCTTTAAGTACTTCAATCTTTGAACGATTTTTAGCTTATCATTTTCCGGGAATAATGTAAGTGATGTCCCTTGGTTTCCCAAACCGCTTCTATGGCTCAATAAGTCTTCAATTGTAATTAGATTATTCATTTTATCATTGTAAAATTGAAAGTTAGGAATATATAATCCCGGCCTGTCCTTTAAGGAAAGTTGGTTTTCAGATTCCAAAATACCCAGCAAAGAACCCGTAAAGGCCTTGGTCATTGAAGCAATATGAAAAATGGTGTTATCATCAACCGGCAACCTTTTTTCCAAGTCCCGAAAGCCAAAACCTTTGGAGTAAATAACATCTTGATCCTTTACAACTGCAACCGATACACCTGCCGCATCATATCTCTCCATAAGCTTTATAATCTCATTTTCTACCCCTATCAATTCCGAGGTTTGAATCTGACCCGTACAAATTTGAATACCCAATGCGAAGGTTAATGCAAAAATGAATTTCAATTTAGATTACTTTTTATTCAAAAAATTAGACTAATACATTAGCGATACCATGCTAAACAGATATCAGCAATTTGATACAAATATTAATTTTTCAAGTAGTTCAAAAGTCCGAGAAAAGAAAGTCGGACTAATTTTTAGAAAGAAGCGTCTCTTTTCTGTACTGGGTAGGAGTCTTATTCGTAATCTTTTTAAAAGCGGTATAAAACGATGATTTTGAATTAAACCCGACCTGATATAGAACTTCTAGAATAGTTACATCCTTTTCATTGTGATTTGCCAAAATATCTTTGGCCTCTTTAACCCTATACTCGTTTATAAAATCAAAAAAGTGTTTACCTAAATACCGATTGATCAAGAAGGATAGTTCCTTTTCAGGTATGTCTGTTTGAATGGCCAATTTTTGTAAGGTCAATTCGAAATCCAAATAGGGCTTTTTATCCTTCATATAGGAAGTCAATTTCCGCAGATTTTCCCTAGAACAGGTATCAATTTGCACCTTTGCCGGCCCTTGTTTGCCTTGATCCATCAATTTCACAGGCTTTAAATTAATATTTACCCCGGTAAAAAGAGCTGGTTTATACAAGGCTTGTAGGACAAAGAAAGTTATAATGGACAAAACGGAGAAACTTATTATAATGTTCGTTGGAAGGATATAGTGTTGAAAACCAGAATTTGACAAAAATAAGCGTAAAAGTACCAAGGAGTGTGCAACACAAAAAAGCACTGTGATTTGAAACAACCATTTATAAATCGCTTGATTTGCATTAGAATAATTCTCTAAGTAGACAGCTTTGTATTTTTTTAAAACAATGAATACGGCAATCATATAGATATAAAACTGAATCTCACCGACAATCTTAAAAATCAGAAGGTTTGAGTCCGTAATGCCTTCTATCTTGAATATTATAAGGAATACTACGAATAACAACGCATGTAGTCCATGAATTTTCTTAATCTTAAAATTCGTGTAACATGCAGATAATACATAGAGATAAAACAAAGGAAGTTGTAAAAGACTTGATGTTGTTTTTAAAACAAAAAGATTTGGCAGTCCAATAATTTTGTTCGTGAATAAACCAGTTAGATCTAAAGCAATCACTAAAAGGTAGATGCCAAAAAGTCTATTAGACAATTTATTTTTTGTCTTGACGGTAAAAAGGAAAACAGAAAGGATTACCATTATAAAAACAACGATTTCCCCTATGCTTTTAATCAATTCAAGCTTAGTTTCCACGTTTACTTAAAATATATTGCTTCATTCAACTATCAAGAACACTTTGAGAAAAATAAAAAAGTAAGTTAATTATACCTAGCCTTTTAAAATAAAAAACCCATAAATGCAATATTATAAGGACAATTATTAGTATGTCTCAGCCTAATTAATGGAATATACTTTTGATAATCATTTACGCTTTCATCTATTTTTAATATCCATTCAATTAAACTGTCGCTTTCAACCATAGACCAACTGTGTGAGCGCCGTTCACCATTTGCCCTTTAACCCTAATTCTTGGTTGGTATGTACTCGACATTAGTGAATCCATAGAAGAGCAAAAGCAAAGCCTCAGATTTAACAGATGGTTTTTCTAACTGATAAGTATCAGTTTTGACGTTTCTCCTAATAAACTTTTCTTCTAATTGAACCTCGGATTTCCTTTTCCTGTCTTTACATGAACAAACAAGAGTTGTAATAAGAATATAGGTTACTACCTCTTTCATGTTAGTGAGTCCAAAATATTTATGTTGAAACTTGAATTCTTTTCACACATAAACTCAAAAAAGTAAATTCAAATTATTTTAGGTATCATAAGATAAATAGACGATACTCTAAATGACAAATAAAAATTATCATCAGAGATAAAAAGCGGGTTGTTATTTTAGCAAAGCTATTGAGTTCAAAAGTCCCATCCTTAGTATGGGTTCAAATCCGTGTATTTGATTAACATTCACAATTTGCTGATTATTAAAAATTTAAAAGACTAAACCTTTAACTGATGTATGAATTTTTTTTCCTTTTTAATTAATTCATCTTTTTATTGTCGTCCAAATAATAATTAACAATACTATTACCTCTATAGTAGAACATACTATGTAATGGGGCATCCAACTTCCACCACCTATCACAAAAGCGATAGTTAAAACTGCCGAAATTAAATTTAACATACGATTTAAATTAGAAGAAAGCATACTAGAAAAATAAATCATAGAAATTGGTATGTTGATTACAAGAGCGGCAAAAGCCATAGTAATTTTAACATCCTCCCCTATTATATGCAGAGTGTTCCCATTTTCCAATTCTATTATAATTGATAAAATATCGGCAAAAATTATATTGAGTATGACCACTATCCAAAGTTTGGATAACTTCATTTTTGTTATCATTTTCAATTCGCTTAAAAATTAAATCCAAAATGCAATCCAGGCTCACCAAAAAAGAATTTTGACCATTTATTGTCCATTCGTTCAAATGATTCTGGCATTTTTGTGTGATACGGACGGTGCGTTACTGCTATTGAAGGTTCAATAAAAAATTTACCTTTAAATAATTTTATATGATATCCGGCCCTATAAGTATTGAAGATTTGAAATCCAGTATCTATTTTTTTATTATCATTATCAATGAAATTTTGCCATGCAGACATTACATGAATACCTGTATATAAGCCTTTCCACCAAAAATGTTGGTAGGCAAGTGCAAATCCTTTTTCTCTGATATAACCTGGAAAATTTTCTAATGGGTCATTCTTTGATTTACCATAGGGAATTCCGAGTGATTCAAAATATCTCCACGTTTTAAGTTCTAGGGAAACTACATCTCTGCCTGTAATACGGTAGCCTATATTAAGCTGTGCAAAATCGGGTTTTTCATTGGGTAATAAATTACCTAGCATGGCAAAGGTACTGCCAACGAAACATTTTTTATATGTTGTGTTTTGCTTGGCATATTGGGCATTAAGTTGAGAGCTTGCTGTTAGAATTGTAATAAGAACTAAGACTAAAATTTTACTCTGCATATGAATAGATTATATGCAGTAAAATTAGAATGCCAATAGGTTAAAAGCGTTCACCTAAGTTAAGAAGAGAAGATTAACTCTTATTATTTTTAGTTATTCTTGTTCTTAGCCTGCTTAAAGATTGAGGTTTTATACCTAAATAACTTGCCAATTGATGTTGAGGTACACGCTGCAATAAATCTGGTCTTTTTTCCAATAAATTTATGTAGCGTTTTTCTGGTGAAGAAGTCTTAAAGTCATTAAAATTAATTTGCTCCTTGGCTAAAAGTTCTTCGGACAAAATCCTGCAAAGTGTTTCGAATTTTGGAAATTTTTGAAAAATTTCAGCTTCCATATTTGCATTAGAAATTGTAATTAAAGAATCTTCTGTTGCGGCAATATAATATTCAGAAGGTTTATTGTTTAGGACACAATGTGGTGTAGTCCCCTCCATTTCTGTATAAAATGCTGTTGTTTTTTCTTCACCTTCAATAATATAGTAAGTTCGTATACAGCCTTGTAAAACGAAATAACCCTCATTTGATTTTTGACCTTCTTTAAGTAAAACCGTTCCTTTGCTTACCTGTCTGAAGATATCTAAATCTAAAATCGCCTCTTTTTCTTCATTGGATAAGCTTATATAATTAGAAATAAAATTAAAAAGTGCTTCTTCCAAAATCTGTATTACTTGTTATAAAGTAACCATAACGGTTAGCCTAAAGTAAGTAAAAGTAAGACTATTATTCTACTTTTAAACAGTTCGGTTTTAGGGGAAGCTTACATTACAACAACTACAACATTGATCCAAAAGAAGAATGGTTTTACTTTGATTCAATTTCGTGTTGATTTTTTAACGCTTCCAATGTTTTAATTTAAAATTGGTTATTGTTGAGTCTTTGTCAAACTCTATATATAATTCTTTTACTTCTATTGGATCAATGTTCCAGCCGTAGTTAACCGTTATTTCATAAATGATTTCGTAATCATTTTTGTTTTGATAATTACTAGGTTTTCCCAATAATTCGATGACTTTCTTTAGTTTCATTCCTTTTTTGAGATGATTTTCCATTACGTCTTGAACCATATTTTCTCGATATTCATAAAAACCATCAAAACTTTTATTCCAATTTGATTTCTCAAATTTCATTTCTTT
Source organism: Bacteroidia bacterium (assembly GCA_030429835.1). GTDB lineage: Bacteria > Bacteroidota > Bacteroidia > Flavobacteriales > Flavobacteriaceae > Maribacter. The sequence continues at coordinate 36,722 of JAUIGC010000005.1, read as the reverse complement.
TACTCCACAACTTAATAAGAGGTTACAAACTAATATGGTTAATATTTTGTTTAAAATTTTCAATTTTTAAAATTATGTCATTACAAATTATTGATGTAAAATATATCTAGGTGGTTTTATGTCATTGAGTCGCAAATAAAAACCAAGTGATTTCAACTCATCTACCATTAATAGATTCCAAGTTCCTATAAAAGTGTTGCTATTTGATTGAGTTAGTTTTTAATGATAAAGAAGCATCCCAGACTTAATAAACCCATTGATTTCTTAACCATTTTCAGACAATTGACCTATAAAAGAATACATATGTTTTATTAATATGATTAACTTTTTTAATTCAATTACATTTTCATCTATTTTTTTAAAATCCATTGAATTAAACAGTCAATTTCAACAATTGACCAACTGTGAGGGTGCCTATCACCATTTGCTCTATATCCATTATTCTTAGTGGGTATGTACTCAACATGAGTGAATCCATCATTAATCAAGCTTTCAGATAATTTTTTTATTAAGTAGGCATTGGTTTGATTATAATCCGCCATTCTATTTTTTTTCCACCAGATCGTATCGGGTTCTGTATACAACCTTATCTTAATATCTTTAAGATTTTTAATGTTATTATGGTTATCGGTACTTAGTGTGAATACAGAATGTTTCTCATAATTGGCTAGATCAGTATTTGGATTGCCAAAATTATGACCAAGTTCATTAATGATCCATGAACTTTCATTTACTGATATTTCAGAAAAATTCCTTTCTAAATTTTTTTCAGAACTGAAATATAACTGTGCCAAATCAATTGGTGAGTCGATAATAAATATTCCTTTGGGAACTATATTATGTATGTTTTTTTCCAATAAATAATTCCCTAAATGTAAAGAAACTAGCCCCCCACTGGAAAATCCACCAAAATGAATATTGTCATTTGGCAATTTGTGCTTGTCAAAAATTTCATTTATTTGGTTCGACAAATTCGTCAACTCATTCTCCGTAAACCATAGCTTTTGGTTGTAATTTGAATAAACAACCGCAATCTTATTCCTTTTGGCATCTTCTAAAATCCTAAATTCTCGTCTAATATCTTCTGAATCTTCAGGATAGCCACCGAAGAGCACAAGCACAGCTTCAGATTTAATAGAAGGTTGTTCCAACTCATATTCAGTTGTTTTATATGTACTGTAGTTAACCTTATCATGTTGACGAACATCAAGCTTATTTTTCGTATCGTAACAGGATAAAATAAGTAAGGTGTTGAAAAACAACATGATTATTCTTTTCATTTTCTATGTTAGTTGGTAATGATATTGTGCGATTAGGTATGGCAAATTTTAGGGACGTATTTAAATTATTTTAAAGGATTTTGAAAAATTCCTTTATTTGGAAACACTGAGATGATTTAAATTATCTATAATTAAATTTATAGTCTTATTAAAATCAATATCCATGGTATTTTTATCATAGATTTCAAAAGTATTATACCTAAAAGAAACTATCGTTTCAAACGTATTGAAGTAAAAAGTTAATTCCTTTGAAAATTCATTCGAATAGGGTTTTTACCTCGAGATTTCTTTTTTTAGTATCAGGACGTTATTTGTATTTTGATGAATGTCATAGCCATAATTCTTTAAAAATTAATACTCTTATTCCTATCAATAATTTCATCAAAAATTCTCGTTTTAGCTTTCATTTATTGTTGTAACTAGAAAGAGTAATTGAATAGCATTCTTACCTAAAATGGATTCTTTATTTAATTTTATTCAAGAAGTATTCTTAATCTCTATATTATGTTATGTTAAAAATGAGAATTAAATGTGTTACTTATTATTTTTGAAACAAAACCTGGCTTTTTAGCAACAAATTCTATCTATAGAAACGGGTCTATATAAAAGGCACAAAATTACATTGTCTTAACCTTAATTTCTCTTTCTTAATAATTATACCTACTGATTAATATTCATTTGTTTCACCCGAATATCTGCAAAACGGGAACCCTGTTTCAATGTCATGATTATTGATAAAAGGTATATATTGCACTACCGTTTCATAAAGATTCCTATGTGTTAAACACCAATTTTTAAGGTTTTTAACTTTAAAAAATGATAAAAATTCTAAATAAACAATTATACTTTTCCTCAAAATTAAAGAGCCAAATTGGCATTGCAATTATTTTGGGTTTTATTCTCGCATTAGTAATGGTTTTGTTGAAACCTTTCGACACAAACGGTTTTGATCATAGTCATAAAAATTTAATACTAAGTGGGTTTGGATTGCTATTTTCTATTTTCTATTTGATAAGTTCTAGACTTGAAAATCTTTGGTATAAAAAAAAGAATAAGAATTGGACTTTAAAATACGAGATTTTTGCGTTTGTTTTTTTGGTTATATTACTCTTCGTTCCTGTTCATTTCTATAATCAAATATTTCTAAATAACATTTTGAACAGGGAATTCCATATTTATGAATATGTAGGGCATGGAATCTGGTTTTTATACCAGTCTATGATACCAATTATGATCATAATCTTGCCTTTTTATATATATTTAAGAAATAGGTTTGGAGAATTGATTAGCGAAGAGGATTTGGATAGGATTGAATTCTCCGGTATAAATAAAGGCGAGAAGGAATTAATTCGAAGGGATGAAATACTATATGTTCAGGCATCTGAAAATTATGTTGATATTTTCTATAATAAAGAGAATGACGTTTGCCATCTTACTTTTAGAAATACCTTAAAGGCTATAAAAAATCAGGCCCCTTTTCTGAGACGTTGCCACCGGTCTTATCTTGTGAATCTTTCAAAAATTAAACGAATTCAAGGAAATTCTCAAAATGCGGAATTAGTCTTTCATAATTCTGAACTAAGAATTCCTTTATCCTATACCTACTACAAATCTGTAAAAATTTCTTTAGGCGATTAGCACAAAATGCTATTGTTTCAGCCCAAATGTTGTTGATTTATCAACTTCTTTTAGTATTCGTCACTACTATTTAGCTCTCTTTTTCTTTTAAACTTTCTTTGAAACATGATTTTGTTCAGAGGTGATCTTTAAACCAAGGACAGGTTTGAATTTCAGACTTACAAATAATGAAATCTATATAGAGATAGACCAATCAATATTGCGATTAAAGAACTCAAAAAATGAAGATTAAACGTTTTATTTCACTGTTGCTGTTATTATACATCAACTCAATTGATACGAATGCGCAGGACTCTATAAAGCAAAAATTGATAGACAAGAAAAATCAATTTCATGATGGACTGGTTCATCTAAAGCGGGATTTACATCAACATCCCGAACTATCAGGAAAAGAAAAGAGGACATCAAAAATAGTTCAAGACTATTTATTGGATTTGGGTTTAGAAGTTAGAACGGATTTTGGGGGATATAGTGTGGTTGGAATATTAAAAGGCAGTAAGGAAGGTAAAAAAATAGCATGGAGAGCCGATATGGATGCTGCTCTGCATGTTTTTGGGAGTAACCCTAACGCTAAACCCAAAGCTGCACACGTCTGTGGCCATGACATACATACAACAATAGGTTTGGGAATTGCAAATACCCTTTCAAAAATGAAAGACAGGATGATAGGTACTGTTTATTTTATTTTTCAACCAGCCGAAGAGACTTTTAAGGGGGCTAAATCAATGATTGAAAATGGCTTGTTCCAAGAAATCCATCCAGATGAAATTTTTGGATTACATGTATTTCCTACTGAAGTAGGAACTGTCAGTTCCAAACCCAATGAACTGTTTGCATATCAGCGAAGGATTAAATTGACCTTTGACACTACAATTGATCAAAATGCTTTTAGAAAATTCTTAAAGGAGCTTTTAGAAGGTTTTATTCGTCATAAAGCCAATGGTGAACCTTGGTCATTAGTTGATTTGAACGACCCCAAATATGGGCTTTCTAATCCGAAAACTATATATAATGATTATTTCATATTAGGTTCAAATATTTCAACTCGCAATGGTGACAACACAATTTCATTCGAATGCACGTATTACGAGACAGACTCTACAAGATTAGATTCAATCTCAAAAACCATTACTAATACAATCTTAGATTCAGAATATGCAAAGTTCTACATCAAGACATCATTTACTGCAGAGAGGCCAACTGTGCTCAACGATTCAAAGTTGACAGAAGAAAGTCTCACCATATTGAAGGGTTTATATGGTGAAGAAAAAGTCAAAACCTTTTATGGTCAGATACCGTATTCCAATGAAGACTTTATATTCTACCAAAATGAGGTGCCCGGAGTTATGTTTCTCTTAGGAGGGTCAAATAAGGAAAAGGGGATTAACGCCTTGCCCCATACCTCGGAATTCGAAGTCGATGAGGAGGTAATACCCCTTGGAGTAAACATTTTCTCAAATTTTTTAACTAAGAGAATCATTATAAATTTTGATAAATCATGAAAAAGATTATTCCATTAATTTTCACATTATCCTTTTTTATTATCACTGCTCAAGAAGTACCGTCAATAGAAGATTGGAGAAATGACCTAGAGTATTTGCACAAGAAAGTGCATAATGATTATCCGTTTTTATTTGTGAAAACAACCGAAGACGCTTTTGATATCGAAGTAGAAAAACTGCATGGTCTAATTCCTACCTTGGAACCACACGAAATAATAATTGGGTTTTCCAGAATAATTGCTCTTTTTAAGTATGGTCACATGGCGGTTGGCTTCAATATTGAACCTTTTGAATTTCACTATCTACCAATCAATTTATATCAATTTTCTGATGGAATTTATTTACAAGGGGTACATAAGAACTACCAAGACGTAGTGGGCTCTGAGGTTATTGAAATTAATGGAATCCCCATAATTGATGCATTGAAGAAAGTGTACCCAGTAGTGAGTGCCGAGAATTCCCAGTATTTTAAAAGTTATGGCATTAATTACCTGACAATTATGGAGGTACTTCATGCACAAGGTATTACCAATGACCTTAAAAGCTCAATTGAATTCACTTTAGAGCGAAATGGGGAAACCTTCAAAAAGGTTTTTGATGCTATGCCTAAGGGTCAAACGGTGCCTCGAAAATATGGCTTTGTCTTTGAGGATGACAATTGGTCGGAAGCTCGAGAACAAAATATAACCCCTCTCTACTTGGAGCAACTTGACAAAATGTATTTCTTTAAATATCTATCCGAGAAAAAAACTGTATTTGTTAGACTTAGTCAAATTGAAGACGATCCTAATGAAGATATGGAATCATTCTATGCGCGTTTATTTGATTTTGTCGAAAAAGAGAACGTTGAAAAATTAATCATCGACGTAAGATTAAATGGAGGAGGGAATAATTTTAAAAATAGAACACTGGTCACTAAAATAATTGAAAACAAGAAAATAAATAGGATAGGGAATCTATTTGTTATTTTAGGGAGGAGGACATTTTCAGCTTGCCAAAATCTTGTCAACGAATTGGACAATTATACTAATGTCATCTTCTTAGGAGAACCGACCTCAGAGAATATCAACTTTTACGGGGATAGTAGACCCGTAATTTTACCTCACACAGGTCATCCAGTGTATTTGTCGTATGCTTGGTGGCAGGATAAACCGGCTTGGCAAAATGCGAAATGGTTGGCTCCTTCCATTCCAGTTGAAATGAGTTTTGAGGAATATTCAACTAATGATGATCCTATATTGAAAACTGGTTTAGACTTTTCTGATAAGGATTTCAAACCCAATCCAATGAGATATATCACAGACCTTTTTGTCAGAGGTGAAATACTACAATTGGACCAAGTAGTTCCACAGATGATAAATGACCCCAAATATGATTTTTTTGATTTTGAAAAAGAGATTAGTAAGGCTGGGCATCACCTCATTCAAAGTGGCAGGGCTTCAGCTATTCAGGCTGGAATTGCTGTATTTTCCTTTGTTACACGATTATTTCCAAACTCCCCAAGCGCATGGGAAAATTTAGCTACTGGTCAAATGAAAGCCGGCCACAATGAAAATGCCAAAAAATCAATAAAAAAGGCAATGGCATTGGATTTAGAAGGAAATATTAGTAAAAGAATACAAGAATTGTTGAAAAATATGCCGGATTAATTATTTGTAGCAAAAAAATGAAGTTTTGTATCAATTAATCAAATATTAAAAGTAAAAGGCCTTTATTCAAATTTCATAATAAGGAACCAGCCAGAACTGGTTTTACATGCTGGTAAATAACAGTTTCTTAATTAGGATATCCTTTAAATAGGATTATAAATTTTTCACATTGTTTTTACAAATAATAGAAATTCAACAAAGAGGTTTCAAAAAGGCAATAATCAATAATCAATCAAAATGAAATTTATGCTTACTTCTCTGACGATAATGATGTTTACATTATTGGCAGGCCAATCAACGGAATCCATGAAAGACAATAGTTCACCAACTGAAATAAATAGGTCCTTTCAACATCACTTTGAAAATAATATTAACAGAATAGATAAAAGCGGGAAAAGTGATTCCTTGGCTATTACGCTTGAGGCCCGTATGAAAGAGTTAAACGTTCCAGGGGTCTGTATCACCATTTTTGATAGAAATAAAATTCTTTGGACGAAAGGTTACGGAGTTATGAATAAAGAAAGCATGGAAAAAGTAAACGAAAACACTCTTTTTCAAGCTGCCTCCATTTCCAAACCAGTCACAAGTGTTACCGCATTTAAATTGATGGAAAAGGGAAAAATCAACTTAGATGAAAATGTCAATTTGAAATTGAAACGTTGGAAAGTACCAGAAAACGAGTTCACAATAAAAGAAAAAGTCACACCTAGTCGAATTATGAGTCACACCTCTGGATTGGGTACTTCGGGTTTTCAAGGATATCATAAGAATGAGCCTATTCCATCATTAGTAAAAATTTTGGCCGGTAGTGAAATTACGAATTCCAATCCAGTTAGAGTTATCCAAACTCCCGGAGAATCAGAGCTATATTCGGGTGGAGGTATGCAGGTGCTACAACTATTAATTGAAGATGTAAGTGGGAAGAAATTCTCAAAACTGACAGAAGAGCTAATTTTCCAACCTATTGGAATGAAATATAGTTCCTTTACATTTCCTCTTTCCGCAAAGTTAACTAACCTGACTTCAATGGGCTATGATTCCAATGGAAAGGTTATTGATGGAGGTTATCGTATTTATCCTGAGAAAGCAGCGGCAGGCCTCTGGACTACTTCATCCGATTTATCAGAATTTATGATTGCTTTGGGTAAATCCTACAGAGGAGAAAAAGGAGGAATATTAAAGCAAAGTTCAGCAAAAAAAATGATGGAAAGAGTCCCCAATGCTGGAGGAATCGGTATAGGGATTGATGGAGAAGGGGATGCTTTCCGTTTTAGGCACTCTGGTGGAAATGCAGGATTTAGTTGTTATGCGGTTTCCTTTGCAAGAGAGGGAAGAGGGGTTGTAGTCATGACAAATTCGGATAATGGATTTCCCTTGAATCACGAAATTGTAAGGGCAATTTCCAAAACATATAATTGGCTGCCAATGTGGATGCGAGAATAAAAAATTACTAATGCCTTTGCCCTTAAATTTAGAATTGATTAGTGGTAAACATTATATGTTATTTGCTACTAAAAAATTACATCTTATAACAACAAAAAATTATTGTAATGAAATTATTGGACTTTAACGTAATTAAAAATAAACCTGTAAAACTGCATCTGTTTCTATTAGTTTCTTTTTTCAGTATCTCTTGCTCTGAACCAAAAGAGGAAACCAATTCTACTGAAGTCGTAAAGGATGTTGATGCTTACCTAAAAAATGCTATAGAATTGCATAATATTCCAGGGTTGGCCTTGGCCGTAGTAAAAGGGGATGAAGTCCTGTATGAAAACTATTTTGGAGTCGCTTCACTAAACGATAGTAGTTCGGTTACTACCAATACTCTTTTTAGAATTTACTCTGCAACAAAACTTATTACAACTACAGGGGTATTTCAGCTTATTGAGAATGAAGAATTAAAATTGAATGATAAAATATCAACTTATCTAGATAGTTTGCCTGCTGCATGGCAAGATGTAAGAATAAAAAACCTTTTGAGCCATTCCTCAGGTCTGCCAGACATCATTCGATATGAAAGTACCTTAACAGATAAGGAGTTAATGGAAAAATTAGCTATGGATGGGATGGAATTTGCTACAGGGTCTCAATTTCGATACAATCAAACAAATTATTGGTTGCTTGCTCGGATTATTGAAAAAATTACGGGAATGTCTTTTGATGAGTATATTCTAAAAAATCAATTTGAAAACAAAACAAGAGGTGTTTTGTTTTCATCAAATTCACAAGAAACCATTCCCGGTCGCGCCATAAGATATATTTATAGTGGTAAAAACAAAAAGTTTGTAAAAGGCACTAATAATAGTGGGGTTAGGGGTCATTCAGGGAACGGTTTAAATATAAATTTAAAAAGCTTCATTGAATGGGATAAAAAGCTAAAAAATAATATGCTTTTGAAAGAAAAAACAAAATCTTTAATGTGGTCACCTTTTAATTTTCAGCAAAATTTTAAATATCAAAAAGATCATTTTTTACATGGCTGGCATAATTATCATGTGAATGGTTTGGACTCTTATGGATTTACAGGTGGTAATTTGTCGGCTTATAGATATTTTCCTAAATATGATACGTCAATTATACTCTTATCGAATGGTTATCAAATAGAAGCATATGATATCTTGGTAAACGATATTGCTCGGCTGGTTTTACCGGATTTACGGACAAAGGAGTTGGTACTTGAAGAGGAGGTCATGGATATGGTCTTAAAGGGCGAATATCTACGGTCATCAGAGGCCATTGCTAAACTTAAGGGTCAAAATCCAAATTCCTTATTTGACAACTTAAAAATGAATATCAACGGTGTTGCTAATTCTTTTGTATGGAATGAAGAGCCTGAAAAGGCGTTGGAAGTCTTTAAATTGAATGCTGAAGCAAACCCAGATTGGTGGATTGCCTTGGCCGGTTTGGCGGAAATTTATGAGATTATGGAAGATAATAAAAATGCGGTCAAATACTATCAAGAGGCCCTAATGTTGAATGAAAAAAATGAGTATAATTACAACGGACTGATGCAAGATAAAATTAAGGAGTTAAAAAAATAAAAGATGAAGGGTATTTTCAAACTGCTATTGGTTTTTGTCTTGATGATATTTAATCATTCTAATTCAATCGCCCAAACTATCATCGAAAAATACGAACCTGTTAAAAATGATAGTCTTAGGATTGGAATAGGAGAAGAGGACTTCTTGCCCTTTATAGCAAAAGGATATACTTTGATGCTCCCAAAGGACAAGGAAATAAATGGAATACTAGTCTTTCTGGAAGATGCAGGGTATGATAATAAGAACGATAATTCAAAACAGATGTATCGTTATGCTTCCGAAAAGAATTTTGCCATCATATCGGTATCTTCGGAATTACCTTTTGACTTTTATTTTTCCCCTACTTCCATAGTTTCTACCCACGCGGTACTCAGGGAGGTGTTTACCGAGCATAAACTGCCCAATGAAAACGTTTTTTTGATTGGGTCCGGCCTGGTAGGTCATAGGGCTTTGAAATATATAGAGTTTATAAAAAATGGCAATTATGATTTTCAGCTTGACATAAAAGGTATCGTCATTTGCAATTTGACTATGGATTGGACAAGAAAATGGTATCAACATCAACGTGATATTCGTATCAATCGCATTAATCTATGGGAACCCAAATTCATCAATTTTATGTTGGAATCGTATTTGAAGGGTACACCCGAAACTTCGCCTGAAAACTACCATTATTACTCCTCTTATAGCTATTTTGACAAGAAAAACAGGAATATAAAATTTTACAAGGATTATGCTGTCAGGGCTTATATCGAACCTGCAATAAAATATAGGCTAAAGAAATATGTAAGAACCTTGTATGAAAATAATTCTACTGATATGGTTGGATTTTTGGCCGAATTGCAATTGGCTGGGAACGAGAATACCGAACTCATAGTCCTTCATCCTGAAAATGATACATTCCAAAATAAAAACACACAGACTACCTGGGGTGCAATTGATAAAAACGAACTTATGAATTGGATTTATTCAAAAAGCTTTAAATGAACAAAAATGATTTAGTGTAAATTGTTGTTATTGAGATGCTCAGAAAAAGATTTTCTTAAAAGAAATAGTATTACTTTAAACGAATCTGCAAAAGGAGAAAAATATAGACAATTTACTTTTGTCATTACTTTAATATCGCTTTCAACCTGCGTTTATAAGGCAATTCGGACCTAAAATCTTTCAGGTTTCATGAATTGACTTTTCTTTAGAGCTAAAATAAACTGAATAAATTGGAATAAGGCTACAATTGTATTAGTAAACCCAAAATTAGTGTTCAGTTGGACATTAAGAAAAACTGAGCTTTAAAAAATAAATGAATACACTTCAATTGTTGTACCTATGTTGTACCCAAAACAAAAAAGCCGAGACATAAATCTCGGCTTTCCCTTTTGTACTCGAGGTGGGAATCGAACCCACACTCCCGAAAGAACTGGATTTTGAATCCAGCGCGTCTACCAATTCCGCCACTCGAGCGTTTAAAATAGGACTGCAAAACTAAAAAATATTTTTATTCCCACACCAAAAAATTCAACAATTATCCTTTAGCAAGACAAATTAATTTCTAAATTTGCACCTCCTTAGAAAACACCTGCGCAAAGCGCAGTAGAAACAAGGCATTAAGCCTACTTCGTTCTAGGGGCAGAGATACAAAAAACAAGCCATGCCATACAGCGTTCCGGAACCAAAATTTTTCGCCTGTACCCAAAGTACGGTTTTAGGAGAAAAAATTGCCAAGGCCTATGGTGTGGATTTGGGCAATGTTATTTTTTCCCGATACAGTGATGGTGAGTTTCAGCCCTCTTTTGAAGAATCCATTCGTGGTGCAAGAATATTTATCATTGGATCTACCCATCCCGGTCCGGAAAACCTTATGGAGATGTTATTGATGATCGATGGTGCCAAACGTGCCTCTGCGCGACATATAACTGCCGTAATGCCTTACTTTGGATGGGCCAGACAGGACAGAAAGGACAAACCAAGGGTACCCATTGCCGCTAAACTTGTTGCAAAAATGCTGGAAACGGCTGGAGCTACCCGGATCATAACTATGGATTTACACGCGGACCAGATTCAAGGATTCTTTGAAAAACCTGTAGATCATTTGTTCGCCTCTACGTTGTTTCTCCCTTATTTGCAAGACCTGGGATTGGAAAACCTAACCATTGCATCACCTGATATGGGCGGATCAAAAAGGGCCTATGCCTATTCCAAGGCCTTGGATAGCGATGTAGTCGTTTGTTACAAACAGCGGGCCAAGGCGAATGTCATTTCCCACATGGAACTTATTGGGGATGTCCAAGGGAAGAATGTTGTTCTGGTGGATGATATGGTGGATACCGCAGGTACATTGACCAAAGCTGCAGATTTGATGATGGATCGGGGAGCGGTAAGCGTACGGGCGATTGCTACCCATGGCTTATTGTCCGGCAATGCCTACGAGAAAATCGAAAAGTCCAAACTAACGGAATTGATCATTACAGATTCCATCCCTTTGGAAGTAAAAAGCGATAAGGTAAAAGTACTGAGTTGTGCGGATCTATTTGCGGATGTTATGCACAAAGTACACAACAACAATTCCATTTCGTCCAAGTTTTTAATGTAAAAAGAGACTAAGAACGGACCAGGAGACAATTAGAATTTTTAATTTTTAATACATATAATGAAGTCAATTACAATTAAAGGATCAGAAAGAGAAAGCGTGGGCAAGAAGTCAACAAAGGCCCTACGTAATGCTGGAAAGGTTCCTTGCGTAGTATACGGAGGGGATAAACCATTGCACTTTTCAGCAGATGAACTAGCGTTCAGGGATTTGGTTTACACCGCCAATGCGCACACAGTTGCAATTGAATTGGATAACGGGACCAAGGTGAACGCCGTAATGCAGGACATCCAGTTCCACCCTGTTACTGACAGTATCATGCACATTGATTTCTATCAGTTGTTCGAGGACAAACCTGTAACCATGGATATTCCAGTTAGGTTGCAAGGAAACTCGCCAGGGGTTAGAAACGGTGGACGTTTATTGTTCAGAAAAAGAAAACTTACCATTAAGGCCTTACCGGATAAATTACCGGATTTCTTTGATGTGGATATTTCCAAACTTAGAATTGGCCAGAACATTGCGGTTTCGTCTTTGTTAAGTGACGATTTCACCATCCTTCACCCAGATACCACTACGGTAGTACAGGTTAAAACAGCACGTACTGCGGTTATGACCGATGACGAGGATGAAGAAACTGATGAAGAAGAAGGAGCAGAAGCAAGTGCTGAGGGAGCAGAGGCCCCAGCTGAAGAAGCTGCCCAAGAATAGATTTGATTTACAGACCCAAAAAGCATCCCGGTTTAAATATTGGGGTGCTTTTGTATTTTTAGGCAACTGTAAAAGATATTCTATGTTGAAATATCTTAAAAAATTATTGGGCTTAGTAGACCCATTTTTAGAGGAGGTAGACCCCATGAAAAAGTATTTAATCGTTGGATTAGGAAATATAGGTGCCGATTATGCCGAAACCCGACATAACATTGGTTTTAAAATTTTGGATGCCCTCGCAAATCAGAAAGGGCTGGCTTTTGAAACCGAGAAGCTAGGTGACATTGCAATCTACAAATTAAAAGGCCGAAGCATCCTCTGCCTGAAACCCTCCACCTACATGAACCTTAGCGGTAAAGCGGTGCGATACTGGTTGGACAAGGAAAAAATACCCTTGGAAAACTTGCTCGTCATAACGGATGACATCAACCTCCCATTTGGTACTTTGCGTCTCAAGACCAAGGGAAGCGATGGCGGCCACAATGGTCTAAAGGATATTCAACAAGTATTACAGACTACCAATTACAATCGGTTTCGATTTGGTGTTGGTGCCGATTTTGGCAAGGGCAGACAAGTGGAATATGTACTTGGCCAGTGGAACGACGAGGAGAATTCAAAAATGCCGGAGCGATTGGAAAAATCCATTGCGCTTATGGAATCCTTTGTTTTGTCAGGTGTTTCCCGCACAATGAACCAATTCAACGGGGTTTAAAGAACGCTGAAACTATAGATTCCAGAGTTGGTGGCATTTCCTTCTGCATCCCGCGTAACCACACTCCAATAGTACGTAGTGCCGGAGATTACGGATACTTTAAAGGTAGTGGCCAAGTTGGACAAAGTAGCTTCCAAATCCGTAGGCGGATTCTGTTCCGAAAAATATACCTCGATATTCTCAATATCATCATCCAGATCCGATGCAGACCAAGACAGGGTCACTTCATTGTTAATGTCCTTGAACACACGTTCGGACATGCTGGGATCCAATATTTCAGCCGGGAACGGGGCAAATGTGGTCCTTGAACCTGCATTATAAAAACTCCACATTTCACTAGAAATCGTGTTGTCCATTTGATTGTTCCTGGAACGCACCAACCAAGAATACGGCTGTCCCTTTAGCAAGGGAAGACTGGCCGTTGTGCTTTGGGTTGAAATGGTCTGCACCGTATTAGAGTTGATATTGGTCACGCGCAATTCATAGCTGTCCGTATTATCCGATCTTTGCCATTGAAAGGTCACCCTGCTCGTAGAGTCATCCTGATCTATACCGGTGGTGCATTCAGAATTCTTTTCCGGGAACAAAAGCAACACCTGACCGGGAGGTTTTGGGTCGTCTTTCTTTTTACAACCAAATACCGCAAAAAGGCACATAAGAAGTACTGTCTTTCTCATTATCTTTTTAAAATCTTAGTTGTTTTTTTCGTTCCCCTGTTATCAAATTGCAAATAATACATCCCAACGGGCAACATACTCAAATCGTATTCCTTGGAGGAAACGCCATCCTGTAATTTATCGGTTCGTAACAACCTACCATCAGAACTGAACAACATCATGGTAGCCCGTTGCGCGGGTACATCGAAATAGATTTCTATAAAATCGAGGAAGGGGTTCGGGATTACCCGTGGGCCATCGGAAACTAGAATTTCCTCCTCATACATACCCTGACAGGGAATATCGGTGTACACCTTTAAAAAATTGATGCCCTTGGAAAGGTCCAATGAAAACTGTTTTTCTGCCGTATAGGTAGTGAAACCATTAAGTTCAACATAGTATCCTTTGGCTCCTTCCAAATCCAGAACCACCTGGGAAGCCTGTAAGGAAACCTTGGAGGTAACACTCAGTGGGGCAGGTTCTGTAATGACCACCTCCAAACAGAAGGGTTCGTAGCTGATGGTACCATCGGTTCCGGTAATGCAGATATCATAGGTTCCCGCGCTTAAATTGGTAAGGTTGTAACTATTGGTAAAATTATCGGTAGTATTTACACCGTTCCCGTTTACGGTGATTTCATAATCCAAAAATACTTTGGGAACTATCCGTATGGCACCATCGTTATTTGGCCTACAGGATTCGCTTTCAAGGCTTACGTTAAAGTTTTCTTGGGTAAATCTGTAAATGGCACAACCAGATGCATCCACTTCCTGCCCCAAAGGTGTGCCCAAACACAGATCATCTCCATCATCGAACACCCCGTCCTCGTCGTCATCAGGTCTAAAATCACCCTCAACACACACCTCTAAGGAGAAATTGTTGAGTCGGCCTCCGTCCGACGCCGCATTGTCCTTTACCTCTAAGACCCACTCACCTAGTATGGATTCCCCATAAAAGGAACTCAAGGTGCCAATGGGACGCACGGTTCCGTTAATTGCAGGGGAACCGGAGCATGTAAATGCGTCTGCAGCCTCATCGTCAAAAACCGCATTGATGTCCGAATTGTTCCCACAGGCACTGGAAACCAAAACCACCGTTGTTCCCGCTGGGGAAGTGAGGTTGATGACCAAATCCGATAAATACGTATGTTCTATATCCAGGTTTACATTGATATCGGCCAAATTCAAATCCTGATAAAAAAGAACCCTTGAGGTAATCGTTGGTGTTCCTACAGGGGTTATGGTTATTGGAACGTTGTTACTCGCCTTGGTGATACAATTGAACTGTATCGTTGTAAAACTGAAAGGTACCCCAAAAACTCCTTCCCCGCAGGCATTCAAAGGCTTGACACGCCAAAAATACTGGGTTTCGTTCAACAAGGACGTGGGCTGGTAGGAATTTGTCGCCAACACTTTGGATTCAATAATTTCCGTAAAACCGATGTCCGTTGCAATTTCAACCGCGTAGGAGGTACTCACCAAATCCGGTTCCCATTCCAAGACTACATCTTTTGATACGTCCAAACTTCCGTCCGATGGAGCGGTAAGTATGACTTCGGAGAAATTGCTATCGAAAACGCTCAATTGCAAGGAAATACTTTTTGTAACGCTGACCGAAGTGGCAATAACATCAATAGGATAATTACCAATGGCCAAATTTTCAGTTCCCGAGATAGTAAGGTCAATCGTGGTATTGGAAACGGAAACGGTATCCTGTGAAAAAGTGGCGGTCACTCCAGGTGGCAACGCCCCAACACTCAGGGTACTTTCCTCCATGAAGCCTAAATACGCTTCATAGTCAAAACTGACCACAAGGTCATCCGGTTTACAGACTTCATAGGTAAGGTCCGCAAAATTCAGTACCACTTCAGACTCCGAAATGGAAAAATCAGCTTGGTTCACGGCAAAGAAAATATTGTTCGAAGCCTTGACCATAAACCTCCCGGCAGTTGTGGTATAACCTCCTGGAATCACCATAGTATGACTTCCATCATTGGCAATGTTCTGGGCAATCCTGTTGGGGAAGGTGAGTCCGCCATCCGTGGAGAGAAAAATATCCACATTCTGGGCTGCTATGGGCAATTCATTGGTATTGGCCACATCCCAAGTGATGGTCTCCGTTTCGCCTGCCACAAAAGTTGCCGGCACCTCTTGTGAGGTAACCAAAAAAGGGCCTGCCTGTCTGGAAACGACAACTGTAACCTCATCTGAGGCGGATTGTCCGCCGTTCAATACATTATCGCGCACAGTAAGCGAAAAGTTCATTTCACGCTGCACATTAGATACCGTTTCCCATGCCCCTCCTTCAACAGGGTTGGACTGGGTAAGGTCACCCGATACTACCCTACTCAACCTTGGAAAATAACGTTCTGGAGATACTGAAGGGGGGAGCGAACGGAACATGGCACCTGTGGGATTATTGGGCCCAAAAGTGGCCTGGGTGACAATTCCATTGTCTATTTGCTCCCAAGTGTAGGTCACCACATCCGTTGAATCAGGATCACTGGCACTGCCCGTCAATACAAAGGCGGTTCCAACAGGAATGGTGTAGTTACTGACCGGATTTAAAATGGGGGCATTGTTGGTCAAAGGCAGGGTTTCCCCGCAGCTTATCGTCTCCAAATATTCGCGGATCTGTACGATGCTCACATAGTGAAAATAGTCATCTGAATTTGTGGCGACGTCATTTGCGTTCGTAATCCCGGCATACCCCATAATGGTGGTGCCGCTTCCAGGTTCCACCTGCACTAAGGTGCCTTCGGACAAATGTGAAAAAGTATGGTTGGCTCCAAACTGATGTCCCATTTCATGGGCAACCAAGTCGATGTCAAACTGATCGCCTTGTGGAGCGAACAACGTGGTGTAGGCGCTGCCCTTTCTGTTATCCTGACAGACGGAACCAATAAAACCTGCATTGCCATCCAAAGTATCATCCTGCTGATTGAACAAATGGCCAATATCATAATTGGCCTCGCCAATAACACTGGTCAAGGTATTCTGGGTTTGGGAACTCAGGCCCCCTGAAAAGGGATCCGTATCCGGGTTGGTATAAATAACGGCATCCGTATTGGCAATCAGCTCCAAGGTCACTCCCAGATCACGTTCAAAAACGCCGTTCACCCGTGTCAATGTGGCATTGATGGCCGCAAGGGCATCGGGGATGGTACCCCCATGGAATTGCGTGTATTCCCCGGAGGCTGCAATCGCGACCCTAAACCTCCTCAGGCTTTGATCGTCCACTAGCTTGGCTGTTGACGCGGTGGATTGTAAGGCAACCATATTTGGGTCGGTCTTACAGACAAAATCCAATTTTTTGGTCAAATGATCTTTTGCATTGTAAACCACATAATCACCGCTGGCCGCTTTTTCCATAAATACGGTGCCCTCCTTGCCAGGGTCCATGATCATAGTCTGTATCCCTTTGGGGGAAACACTAAAAAATATCTTTTGCTTATTTGGTCCGGACCCTACGCCCCTATAGGATTTTATGTTGGGATATTTTTGGACCAATTCCGGTGCAAATAATTGGGATTCTTCGACTTGAAACGGTATCAAATTGCCTTCAGCATCCGGAAAATGGATGGTTCTTACTGATCTTTTGGATTTGGAAACCTTGGAAAGTTCCCCTTTCAACCCTTTTTCATCCAGCACAAATGCCCTGGCCTTTTGTACATCTAATCGCTTGAGGGTACTTTGCCTATCCTGATTTTTAAGCTCCGCTCTTTGCCAATAATTGGTCTGTGCAAACCCAGAAAAGGAAAGAAATACTATGGTAATTGAGAAAACAAGACGTAATTTAGCGGTCATTGTGGGGCTTTTATCTCCAAATCAAATATAGTTCTTTTTATTTTCCAACAGCGTTGATTACAGTTCAAAGCATTTCCAATTACGATGAAAAACACCCTGTTGCCATAACCATTGGCACCTTTGACGGAGTACATATTGGTCACCGGAAAATATTGGAAAAAGTCATAAACCGTGCCAAGAACTCAAATTTAAAATCGGCCGTACTTACCTTTTTTCCACACCCCCGTATGGTACTGCAAAAAGATGCCAATATAAAGCTTCTTAACACCATAGACGAAAAAAAATCCATTCTGGAGAAAATGGGATTGGATATTTTGGTCATCCATCCGTTTACCAAGGAATTTTCGCGGCTTTCGGCCACGGAATTTGTTCGCGATCTCTTGGTGAACAAATTAAAATCCAAGAACGTTATTATTGGTTACGACCATCGGTTTGGCAGAAATAGGAACGCCAATATAACCGACTTGATCGCTTTTGGAAACGCGCTGGATTTTTCCGTGGAGGAAATCCCTGCGCAGGAAATAGACGAGGTTTCCGTGAGCTCCACGAAAATACGTAGGGCCTTGGAAAATGGCGATATAGAAACGGCCAATGCCTACCTAGGCTATGAGTACATGCTAACGGGGACCATAAAAAAAGGGAAGGGCCTTGGCAGAAAAATCCACTTCCCAACGGCGAACGTCCATATTGAGGAAACCTATAAACTTGTTCCCAAAAATGGGTCCTATATCATAAAAAGCCATATTGAGGGTGCGGATGTTTTTGGCATGATGAATATTGGCTATAATCCAACAGTGAACGGTACTTCAAAAACAATAGAGGTTCATTTTTTTGATTTTGATGCGGACCTTTACGACAAGAATCTCCAGATAAATCTCCTTTCCCGGCTCCGTGATGAGCAAAAGTTCGATTCCCTGGACGAACTGAAATTACAATTGGCCAAGGACAAAGAGAAATCGCTGCAATTTATATCCAATAGATAATGATGCTCAAGAGGTTGTTATTTCATAGAATTGACAACAGCCCGCTTATCATTTTCCGCATATTTTTTGGCGTTCTCGTTTCATTGGAATGTTTTGGTGCCATAGCCACGGGCTGGCTCAAAAGGAATATCGTAGCGCCCCAATACACCTTTCCCTTTATTGATTTTGCATGGCTGGAAGCCCTTGCCGGGCCGGGTATGTATTTTTATTTTTCCCTGATGGGTATCTTGGGAATATGTATAGCGTTGGGGCTAAAATACAGATTCTCCGTACTGGCTTTTACCTTGCTCTGGACCGGCAGTTACCTGATGCAAAAAACCGCATATAACAATCATTATTATTTATTGGTCCTTATTTCCTTTTTGATGTGCCTATTTCCGGCCCATAAAGCATATTCCTTGGATGTTCGCATGGGAAACTCTCAAAAGGAAAATTCCATGTACGGCTATGTGAAGTGGATCATAGTCTTGCAATTGTTCATTGTATATACCTACGCCTCCATTGCAAAACTGTACGGAGATTGGCTGGATTTTGGCATGATAGACATACTGATGAAGTCAAAGTCCGGCTACCCGCTCGTTGGTGATGTATTGCAACAGCCTTGGATGCACAAAATCATCGGGAGTTTTGGGATTATTTTTGATTTGTTGGTGGTTCCGGCGTTGCTTTGGAAACCTACCCGAAAAGCGGCCTTTATCGCCTCCATTTTCTTTCACCTCTTCAATTCGGTCATTTTCCAGATAGGAATATTTCCTTATCTGTCCTTGGCTTTCACGGTTTTCTTCTTTGAACCGGAAACCATCAGAAAGTTATTTTTCAAACGTAAAGTCCCTTTTAACCTCCAGAAAA
Source organism: Bacteroidia bacterium (assembly GCA_030429835.1). GTDB lineage: Bacteria > Bacteroidota > Bacteroidia > Flavobacteriales > Flavobacteriaceae > Maribacter. The sequence continues at coordinate 17,308 of JAUIGC010000005.1, read as the reverse complement.
CGGTGGTCCCAAACTATAAAAAACCATTCCTGGTAGTGTTCGGTATCTATTTTTTGCTCCAGTTAATCCTACCTATCAGGCACTATTTTATAAAGGACGATGTATTATGGACGGAAGAAGGCCATAGAATGAGCTGGAGAATGATGTTAAGGGAACGAAGCGGTACGGGACAATTTAAGGTATTGCGCGGCAACGGCACGGAACTATTCATAGATATACAGCAATATCTTACTACAGGTCAACAACGAAAAGTCCTCGCCTATCCAGATTTTGCCTGGCAATTTGCACAGTATCTAAAAAGGGATTTAAAAGAGGAAAACGAGGAAATATCCGTATACCTAATTAATTCCAAGGTAAGCATCAATGGCCGACCTCCAGCTCCTTTTATAGACCCAACCGTGGACCTCGCAAATATTCCTTGGACACCATTGAAACACAGCGATTGGATACTACCGTCTCCATTGGAGGACTAAAATTTTATCGCCCGCTGGCAAAGCTGTAGGGGCATCCCCCAAGGATCACGGAGCATAACGAGATGACCGCCATCCGGCTTGAGGACCTCCTCGAAGAAGGTTGCGCCCTGGGCCATTAAACGCTCCTTATCCTTAGCCGCATCCTCCGAAACAAAGGCAACATGAAATGTCAACGGATGTTCCGTTTCAAAATTTCTTTTTGTGGCATCGTCCCTACTGTAAAGTTCCAAGACGACCCTACCGGCGCTATCAGCCAAAAAGGTCATATAGGGTGCTACTTTTTGTTCGCTTGCGATTGTTAGCCCCAGATGCTGGCAATACCAATCTACCACCTGACCAATATTGGCAACGTTCAAGGCAAAATGCTCAAAAACCATAAACCATTGTATTAGGTATTAAAAGTATACCTTTTAATGGGAACTTTCCCTTAAATTTGCTGCCAAATTATATAGAGCGATGCTACAATTACAGGTCATACGAGAGGAAAAGGAGAACGTTTTAGAAGCCCTTAAAAAAAGAAATATTGATGCCGAATCCATGCTGAACGGCGTACTTCTTTTGGATGAAAAAAGACGCGCTACCCAAACCCGATTGGATTCCATCCTTGCGGAATCAAACAGGTTATCGAAAGAAATTGGCATGCTCTATAAATCCGGAAAGGCACAAGAGGCGAATACCTTAAAGGAAAAGACGGCGGACCTTAAGGAGGAGTCCAAACAATTAGGGGAGGAACTGACAACTACGGCAGAGGAACTTCAATCGCTTTTATATCAAATTCCCAATATCCCCAACAAATTGGTGCCGGCAGGAAGTTCCGAAGAGGACAATGAGGAAGTTTTTAGGGAAGGGGACATTCCCAAGCTGGTAGATGGCGCCTTACCCCATTGGGAATTGGCCAAGAAATACGATATTATCGATTTTGAACTCGGCGTTAAGATCGCAGGAGCCGGTTTTCCCGTTTACAAAGGGAAAGGAGCACGTTTACAGCGCGCCTTGATCTCCTATTTCCTGGACAAGAATACCGATGCCGGCTACACGGAAATGCAGGTGCCCCACGTGGTAAACGAGGCTTCCGGGTATGGAACCGGACAATTGCCGGACAAGGAAGGACAGATGTATCATATAACTGCGGACGACCTGTATCTAATACCTACGGCGGAAGTTCCCGTGACCAATATTTTTAGGGATACCATCCTACAGGAAAGCGACTTTCCCATTAAATACACAGGTTACACGCCTTGTTTTAGAAGGGAGGCTGGAAGTTATGGTGCCCATGTGCGCGGACTGAACAGGTTGCACCAGTTTGACAAAGTGGAAATTGTCCATGTAGAGCATCCCAATAAATCGTACGAAGCTTTGGATGGTATGGTGGAACATGTAAAAAATATTTTGCGTGAGTTGAAATTGCCGTACCGTATCTTGCGATTGTGTGGTGGGGATTTAGGATTTACATCTGCCCTAACCTACGATTTTGAGGTGTATTCTACGGCGCAGGACAGATGGCTGGAAATCAGTTCCGTATCCAATTTTGGAACATATCAGGCGAATCGTTTAAAATTAAGGTACAAGGACGAAAACGGAAAAAGTCAACTAGCACATACCCTGAACGGTAGCTCTTTGGCCTTGCCCAGAGTCTTGGCCGGAATTCTTGAAAATTATCAAACCGAAGACGGTATCCAAATCCCCCAGGTGTTGGTGCCCTATTGTGGGTTCGATAAAATTGACTAGTCCCTAGACGTCATTGTATTTCAATTCATAGGATTCCCATTGATAGCCCATCTGAACACGCCGGAAGGCATAAATACGCTCACCGTCTGTTCTAACGTTTATAATTCCCGGCAATACTTTTTTGAAACGCTGTCTGGCTTCCGTGTTTGCCAAGGAATCGGAAAAATCGAGGTCGCCCAACGTAGTTACCGTAGCATCGGAATAGACTTGTGCCTCAACGTCACCCGCATCCACGAACAGTGCCGAAAGTTCCGTTGAAAAAATAAGGGGCATTTTTCCCCTTCCGGCCAGTCCCAAACCTCCTAAAAAAACCGCTCTTGGGTGACCATGATCCGGTGTTTCCCCAGAGGAAACCACAGTGACCATGGGGTTCACATGATTTAGCAAATTTTGGGAAAACTCATGGCTGCCGTGATGGGGCGCCTTAAAAATATGGGCGTTTACTTTAAGGGTATTCCCCGGTATCGACAAGAGATGTTCACTTCCCTCCACGTTCAAATCCCCAGAAAAAAAGGCCCTTACATGGTCATAGTCAATCCTAAAGATCAAGGAATGTCCATTAATGGTATGGGACTTTCCGCCAAACCACTTAAACGAATTGTCGGATTCCAGGGTGGGTCCCAATATTTCCAACTGTACGCTTGCGTCCCCTATGGGCAGATACCCGTTGGAAGCGTCCACACGTTGGTAGGTAGCTCCAGAGCCTTTAACGGCATCGATCCATTCGCTAAAGTCACTTTTAAGATGTTCATTCTCCAAATCCTGTACCGAGTCATGTATGGTTCTCAACCTATCATTTTCCATGGTACCTATTTCCGTGTTGTGTCCATCGGCATATAAACCAATACCATTGTGGTATATATTCTTGACCGTAATTTTGGGGTGTTCAAGTAGCGGCTCCAAGCCGTCAATATGGTCCTTATCGGCATGGCTTAAAAACAAATGGTCAATCGTTACGCTGGTATCGGGCTGGTCCAATCGGAATTTCCAGATAAGAAAACCCAAGGCCCTGTCCTTTAATCCGCCGTCCACCAACATTTTAATATTATCGGGGGTTACGGTAAAGGAAGCATCCCCTTGCCCAATGTCCAAAAAATAAAATTCCAAACTCCTTTTGGGCAATAGTTTGGTGTTGGACGCAATCTTTCCTTCTCGCCCCCGGTAAATGGCAGTTCTGTAACTCTCCGCAATATTGTCCTCCAAAGGTTCCACCATTAGTTCATCACCATAGATTACCACATAGCTCACGTCCTCAACGCCGTTGTTGAAGTAAAACCGTTTTGTTTTTGACCCTAAAAACCGTGTTTCCATTTAATTTTTTGCGTTTGGCCGGTAAATGGCCCTTTTACTAAAACTACATTATTAATAGTATTCCTACAATATATTATTTGATAACCAGTCGCAGAATCTGTACGAATTGACATGAAATCCCATTGCCGCCATGCGATATTGACCTTATTATAGTTCAGTTAACAGATTCTTTTACGGCTCTTGCTTAAATTTGATAAATTTCTGCTATGAAGTTTTTAGGATTTTTTGCTTTTCTATTCATCTCCATCAGCGTTTGTGCCCAAGAGGACTTTTTGGCCAAGCAGTATTTTGCCGATGGCGATTTTGAAAAAGCGGTCGTTTTCTACGAAAAATTGGCGAAACAGAATCCGAGAAGAACGGACTATCTACAAGGTCTTATTGCCTGTTATCAACAGCTGGAACGCTATACCGATGCCGAAGCCTACCTTTTGGAACAGTTGAACCAGAGAAACCCACATCCTACCCTATTGATAGAAATGGGTTACAATTATTCCCTCCAGGACATGCCGGAAAAGTCCGAGGCATATTATGACCGTGCCCTGGCTTTTATTAAGGAAAACCCTAACTACGGGTACGCTTTGGGCTACCAATTCCAAAAATATACCTTATTGGACAGAGCCGTGGCGGCCTATAAGAAGGCTATGGAACTGAACCCTACCTTGGACTACAATTACCAGTTAGCCAGGATTTATGGGGAACAGGGCGATATTGAAAGAATGTACACCTCCTATTTGGAACTTTTGGTGAACAATAAAACGTCAAAATCCAATATCCTTAGAAGCATTGACGACTTCATTACATCGGACCCGGAGGATGTCAACAACCAGACCCTTAGGGCCATACTTCTTCAAAAGGCACAGAAAAATCCGGATATCATCTGGAACGAGCTGCTGAGCTGGCTGTTCGTAAAACAACGGCAATTTGGAAGCGCATTTAGACAGGAAAAGGCCATTTACAAACGTATGGAGGGCGGCAATACCGGTCGCCTGGAGAATTTGGGCACCACGGTACTAGAGGAGAAGGAATATGAGGTTGCCAAGGAGGTTTTTGAATACATCAAGGATGAAAGTGCGGACCCCATTGTGCAATTGAACGCGGAGCTGCATTTGATAGACATCACCTTGGAAGAAGTGGAAAAAAATCAATTGGACGCCATACAGAAACGCTACGAAGCCCTTATTTTACAATACGGATACCAGACCCAGACCCTGCAACTCCAGGTGGCCTATTCCAATTTCCTGACCTTTCAAAAAGACGAGCCCGGCCCGGCCATCGAACTGCTAAAGAACAGTTTGGAACTACCCATGAACGAACGGAGCAAGGCCTACATTAAGCTTGCCCTTGGCGATATTTTGGTATACGACCGTCGGTTTAACGAAGCGCTCATCTACTTTTCGCAAGTTCAGGACAAGTTAAAAAACGATGTCATGGGACAGGATGCCCGATACAAAGTAGCGGAAACAAGCTTCTATAAGGGAGATTTTGACTGGGCATTGACACAGCTAAAGGTGCTACGGGGTTCTACCTCGCAGCTCATCGCGAACGATGCCATGCAATTGAGTTTGTTGATATCGGACAATTCCTTGGAAGACTCCACCCAGACAGCATTGAAAAAATATGCCCGTGCCGATTTTTTGGCCTATCAGAACAAAACGGATGAGGCGATCCAAGACCTAAACGATATTTTGGAAAACCACAAGGGAGAAAAAATAGAGGACGAGGCACTCCTAAAACAGGCCCAATTATTGGAATCCCAAAAGAAATACGAAGCGGCAGAATTCAACTATCAAAAAATAATCGAGTTCTATGGTAACGGTATCCTGGCAGACGACGCCTATTTTGCCTTAGGGGAACTTTACAGGACTGTTCTGGACGAGCCGGAGAAGGCCAAGGCACATTATGAACGTATCATTTATGACTATCAGGACAGCTATTATTTTCCACAGGCCCGCAAAAATTTTAGAATGCTGCGGGGGGATGCGGTCAATTAACGTTTAATAGTCGAGAGTGCGGAGTGCAGAGTTCAGAATGCAGAGTTTAGAATGCAGAGTGCGGAGTTCAGAGTGTAGAGTTAAGAGTTAGAAATATGCTGGAGGCAATACATAATAAACAATTAGCATTGAACAGTTAATAGCTTAGAGTCGAACAGCGGTAAGCGTTTAGCGCAAAGCGAATAGCGAACAATCAACAACCAAAAACGAACAACCATCACCCCATGTACATTTATAACGTAACCAGCAACATAGAGGATAAGGCCCATGAAAAATGGCTTCACTGGATGAAATCCGTACATATTCCAGAGGTGCTTGCCACAGGAAAGTTCCTGAGTGCAAAAATGACCAAGGTATTGGCCGAAGAAGGTACGGGGCACACCTATTCCGTCCAATATACCGTGGCCAGCAAGGAAATGCTCAATGACTATTACAGGGAGGATGCCCCAAGATTAAGGCAGAAAGGGCAAAAATTATTTGCGGACCAATTGATTTCATTCCGGACGGAACTAGAGGTGGTCGATGAGTTTTTTGTGCATCGGAATACCGCAACGCACCACCTTTTTACCTATGGCACCTTGCAGGAAAAAGAGGTTCAATTGGGCGTTTTTTCAAGGCTTCTGGGCGGGTATGATGATACCCTACACGGACATCGGATTTCCGATATAAAAGTCGCCGGTTTATATCCCACCTTGGAACCGACCCATAATCCGCAAGATAAAATTCACGGTAAAGTCTATGTACTTACGGACGATGAATTGAAAAAGGCCGATTTCTATGAAGGGGACGCCTACGAAAGAATCGAGGTCGGTTTGCTTTCAGGTAAAAAAGCTTGGGTATATTTGGCAAGGTAATCACCTAGCTCTAGGTGAACCTGACGTTTGGGTAAGCTTTAAAAAAATCTGAAATGGGAAAAAGAAAGGGAAAGGGAAAAAATAAAAAGCCTCGCGATGATCAGGGAAACTATGCCGACCAAAAAAGTCCGGTCAAAGCCAAAAAGCACCTAGGGCAGCACTTTTTAAAGGACGAGAACATCGCCCAAAAAATTTCGGAAACACTTTCATTCAAAGGCTATACCCATGTGCTGGAAATCGGTCCCGGCACCGGGGTACTCACAAAATATTTATTGCGAAAGGAAATTGATTTGGTCGCTATGGATCTGGATGCGGAATCCATCATATACCTCAACCACAGTTTTCCCTTGGAACACCCCAAGGTATTTCAAGGCAACGGCTCCTTTAAGGTAGTGGAGGCCGATTTTCTGAACTATGACCTGTCCCCCCTTTTTGGTGCTGAACCCTTTGCCATCACCGGGAACTTTCCCTACAACATTTCCACACAGATCGTTTTTAAAATGCTGGAGATGCGGCATCAGGTACCGGAGTTTTCCGGCATGTTCCAAAAAGAAGTGGCACAGCGTATCTGCGCAAGGGAAGGTAGTAAGACCTATGGGATATTATCCGTCCTTACGCAGGCTTTTTATGATGCGGAATACCTATTTACGGTGCATCCGCAAGTTTTTGATCCGCCACCAAAAGTGCAATCCGGGGTATTGAACCTTACCCGAAAAAAGGAGTACGTTCTGGACTGCGATGAAAAATTATTGTTTACCGTTGTTAAAACCGCCTTTAACCAGCGCAGGAAAACCATCCGTAACAGTTTAAAAACACTCGGACTCTCCGAAAATCTTAAAGAAGATGCTATATTTGATCAACGTCCGGAACAGCTTTCCGTTTCGGAATTCATTGGGTTGACAAAGAAGATAGCACATGACGCCATTTAAACTCACAGAGGAACTCATTGCCCAGATAGAGGAGCTCATCGAACACCAAAGGGATACGGAGCTGAATTCCCTTTTGGAGGACGTGCATTATGCAGATGTTGCGGAAATTATCAATGAACTCAACGAGGACGAGGCCACCTATCTCATAAAACTGCTGGATAGCTACAAAACTTCTGATGTGCTTACGGAAGTGGACGAAGACGTTCGAGAAGCTATTCTGAGCAATCTTTCCTCGAAGGAAATCGCCGAGGAACTAGCGGAACTGGATACGGACGATGCCGCGGATATCATTGGGGAACTTCCGCAGGAAATGGTTCAAAAAGTAATTTCTGAAATAGCGGACCGGGAGCATGCGAAGGATATCGTTGACCTGCTTCGGTACGATGAATATTCCGCCGGGGGCCTTATGGCCAAGGAATTGGTAAAAGTAAGGGAAAACTGGAACGTACTCACTTGTGTAAAGGAAATGCGCGCCCAGGCCGAAAATGTGACCCGTGTACATTCAATTTATGTCGTGGACGAAGAAGACAAGCTCATTGGCAGGTTGTCGCTCAAGGACCTGTTGACCACTTCCACTAAAACACACATAAAAGATGTCTACATTCCCAAGGTAGACTCCGTCAACGTCAATGAAAAACCGGAAGAGGTTGCCAAGATCATGTCCAAATACGACTTGGAAGCCATCCCGGTTGTGGATGAGATTGGCAGGTTGGTGGGGCGTATCACTATTGATGACATCGTGGACGTAATCAGGGAAGAAGCGGATAGGGACTATCAAATGGCCGCAGGTATCTCGCAGGATGTAGAGGCAGATGATAGTATTCTGGACTTGACCAGGGCACGGTTGCCATGGCTGATTTTGGGCCTTATTGGCGGTATTGGAGCCTTTATGATTATGGGAGGCTTTGAGGAGGATTTCAAACAGGAGCAGTTCATTATTTTCTTTTTTACCCCTCTGATCGCCGCTATGGCCGGGAACGTAGGGGTACAATCCAGTGCCATCATCGTACAAGGCCTTGCCAATGACGATTTAAAGGGAAGTATCAGCAACCGATTGATAAAGGAAATGTTGTTGGCCACCTTGAACGGTATTATACTCGCTATTTTACTATTTATATTTGTTTGGTCCTATGAAGGCAAGGTCAATATCTCCTTTGCTATTTCCATCTCCTTGATAGCGGTCATTATAGTAGCTGGACTGATCGGTACTTTTGTGCCCTTGTTCCTGCATAAAAGGGGCATAGACCCTGCCATTGCCACGGGTCCCTTTATCACCACCAGCAATGATATTTTTGGCATTCTCATATATTTTATGATCGCCAAGCTTATTTTGGGGATTTGAACTTAATATCCGTTCAAAAATGAAAACCATCAATCTTCAGGAAAAACATAGTCGGTTCAACACGTATTGGCACCCACATCAAATAGCGATCGTGGACGATATGCAGGTGTTACTGGCAAAGGTTAAAGGTGAGTTTGTTTGGCATTCCCATGAACAGGAAGATGAATTGTTTCAGGTCATAAAAGGGACACTCTATATGCAGTTTAGGGACCGTACCGAGGTAGTAAGGGAAGGTGAAATCATTGTCGTTCCAAAAGGGGTGGAACATTGTCCCAAGACCGATGCCGGGGAGGAAGTCCACATCCTTTTATTTGAAAAAAGTACAACGGCCCATACAGGCGATGTAACCCATGACCTCACCCAAACTAAATATCCAAAAATTTAAACATCCTATGAAAGTACTCCATGTAGATAGAAACCATCCCTTGATTATTGAACAATTCAACGCAATGGGGTTTGTGAATGATGAGGACTATGTTTCCACAAAGGAAGCGATAGAAGAGAAAATTGGGGACTACGACGGACTCATCATCCGAAGCAGATTTACCATTGACGCCTCTTTTCTGGACAAGGCGAAGCACTTAAAATTCATTGGACGCTTGGGCGCCGGTTTGGAGAATATCGATACCCGGTATGCCAAGTCCTTGGGCATCTTTTTGGCCGCTGCGCCGGAAGGAAATAGAAACGCCGTTGGGGAACATGCCCTGGGCATGCTCCTGTCCCTCTTCAATAAATTGAACAAGGCCGATGCCGAAGTCAGGAACGGCAAATGGGACCGCGAAGGCAACCGAGGGGTAGAATTGGAAGGTAAGGTAGTAGGTATCGTAGGATACGGAAACATGGGAAAATCCTTTGCCAAAAAACTAAAGGGTTTTGATGTAGAGGAGGTTATCTGTTATGACATCATAGGTGGCGTAGAGGATGAATATGCCCGGCAAGTAGGCATCATGGAGTTACACCAGCGAACCGATGTCCTGAGCCTACATGTTCCCCAAACCGAGGCCACCATAGGTATGATCAATTCCGAATTTTTGAACAAGTTCCACAACGATATCTGGATCATCAACACGGCCAGGGGCAAATGCATTAAAACGGCCGATTTGGTCGGAGCGTTGAAATCGGGGAAAGTGTTGGGCGCTGGTTTGGACGTCCTTGAATATGAAAAAACCTCCTTTGAAAATATGTTTACCGGAGACGGACTTCCCGAGGCCTTTGAATATTTGACCCAAGCGGAAAATGTCATCCTCTCCCCCCATGTGGCCGGTTGGACGGTAGAGAGCAAAATTAAGTTGGCACAGACCGTGGTGGGCAAAATCAAAAATAAATTTGTAGCTTAAGGGATTGATAGTCAAACTTAAACACCTTTAAAATGAACTTAGGCTCTTTTTCCGTAAGCCTTAGTGTCAAGGACATTAAGGCCTCCAAAGCGTTTTATGAAGCTTTGGGCTTCTCGGTTTTCCATGGCGATATTGAACAAAATTGGCTGATTCTAAAAAATGAAACCTCTACCATTGGACTCTTTCAAGGTATGTTTGAAAAGAATATCCTCACCTATAATCCCGGTTGGGATTCCAATGCCAATACCTTGAACAATTATACCGATATTCGTGACATCCAAAAGCAGCTAGAGGGCAAAGGCCTAAACCTTGTTAGAAAAGTGGAAGAAGGCACCTCGGGACCTGCCAGCATTACGTTATTAGATCCAGATGGCAACCCCATTTTAATAGACCAACACGTTTGAGATGCAGTACAAGGCGGATTCACCAGAAGACTATATTTCCCAATTGCCCGAAGAAAGAAAGGCGGTAATTTTGGAAATTAGGAAAAACATCCTGGAAAATCTACCGGAAGGTTTTGAGGAACAGATCAGCTATGGCATGTTGGGCTATGTAGTGCCGCATAGGCTGTATCCCGCCGGTTACCATGTAGATCCGAAACTTGCTCTCCCCTTTATAAATTTGGCGTCCCAAAAGAACTTTGTAGCCCTCTATCATTCCGGTCTGTACGCGGACCCCAGGTTGTTGGATTGGTTTAAAACGGAATATCCTAAACACAGTAAACGTAAATTGGATATGGGGAAAAGCTGTATTAGGTTCAAGAACTTGGACGACATTCCCTATGTACTAATTGGGAATCTAGCGCGCAAAATGAGCGTTCAGGACTGGATAGCCCTTTACGAGAATAAAACTGGAAAATAAGAAACGTATGAAAAACAGGGTAACTGGATTGGGGGGATTCTTTTTTAAGACATCAGATCCGGATAAAACCAAGGAATGGTACAGAAACCATTTAGGACTGAATACAGATCAATACGGTTGTACATTTTGGTGGAAGGACAAAGACGGAAACGACCGTACTACACAATGGAGTCCCATGAAAGAGGACACCCAATACTTTAAGCCCAGTACTTCCTCCTTCATGATGAACTTTAGAGTGGAAAACTTAATTGAACTTTTGGAAGTATTGAAAAAGGAGGGAGTTACAATTGTTGGGGAAGTTGAGGAATACGATTATGGTAAGTTTGGTTGGATTCTAGACCCAGATGGCAATAAATTGGAGCTATGGGAACCTAATGATAAAGTTTTTTTGTGATATCGTTTTATTCTTTACTTTTAAATTATAATTAACCACCTAAAAATAATACCATGTCAGAAGAAAACAAAGATTTTGGCGATAAGGCAGAAGATGCTGCCAACGATTTCGCCAATGAAGCAAAAAAGACCGCAAATGAATTCACTGAAGGCTTAAAAAGTGCTACTGGTGGAAGTGAGAACAAAAAAGTATTGGCGGGTATTCTAGCAATTTTATTGGGTTCGCTTGGGGTACATAAGTTCATACTAGGCTATCAAAAGGAAGGATTCATCCTTTTAGGAGTTTCATTAGCTGCTTATGTTTTGTCATGCTTAGCCGTTGGGCTGTTGTTTGTTTGGATTCCGGGACTAGTCGGTTTGATTGAAGGGATTATCTATCTTACCAAATCAGACGAAGAGTTTTATAACACCTATCAGGTGGGCAAGAAACCTTGGTTCTAAAATAAAAAAAGCCTTTATGAAAAAGGCTTTTTTTATTTTAATTTATTATCGTAATATTGCAATATATAAATATTACTATGGGAGCTATCAAAACACAAATTTTTACCAACAGGCAGAACGAACTAGCCGTTATACTTAAGGTGTTGGCCAACCCTGCACGGATTGCCATCCTAGAATATATAAGCAAGCAGGAAGCCTGTATCTGCAACGATATTGTAGACGAAATAGGCCTGGCCCAACCTACCATTTCCCAGCATTTAAAAGAATTGAAGAGTATCGGTTTAATTTCTGGGGAAATAGAAGGGAAACGGGTATGCTATTGCATCAATCTGGAAAGATGGTCGGCCATTCAAGAAATGCTCAACTCCTTTTTCAACAAAACCAAAACAAATTGCTGTTAACCAAAAAATTATAGTATGAAAACAAAAGAACTTTTGAACATCCTTGAAGGAAATTCTGGTAAAAACTTACTTTTTGAATATGCTCCCGGTCTATTGGTAGGTGCCAATTATCACATCACCGAAGTGAAAAATGTAACCATCGACTCCGTTGATTGTGGTGCAAACCCCGACTTTTGGAAGGAAACCATCATCCAACTCTATGAAAGTCCATTGGAAAAGGACAAACGGGAGTATATGAGTGCCTACAAAGCACTTTCCATTCTCAAAAAAGTGGACAAGATAAAGCCCATGGAAAGGGATGTAGAGGTCAAGTTTGAATACAGCAACCAAAGTTTTCATACCGCACAATTATTCGTGAACGATTATGAAATTTCGCATAACAATCTAATTATAAAATTGGGCGTGGAACAAACGGATTGTAAGGCCAAAGAGACCTGTGGTATCCCTGAAAAAGCTACAGAAGCCGTTTCAGCATGTGTGCCGGGAAGCGGCTGTTGTTAATCCATAAGGACTTTCAATGATTTCAATTAGACCAATGGCCGCCACCGATTGGGAAAAGGTTGCCAAAATTTATGGGGAAGGCATTGCCACGGGCATGGCCACTTTTGAGACCCAGATTCCCACTTACGAAAAATGGGACAGGTCGCACTTGAAAATTTGTCGGTTTGTGGGACTTTATGAGGACAATCTTGCTGGATGGGCAGCGTTGGCGCCCGTCTCTAGCCGACATGTATACAGGGGCGTAGCGGAGGTCAGCATATACATAGGTGAAAAGTATAGGGGGCTGGGCCTTGGGAAAGCGCTTTTAAAACACCTGATTTTGGAGAGTGAAGCACAAGGATTTTGGACCTTACAATCGGGGATTTTTCCATCGAACCAAACAAGTATTAAATTACACGAATCGGCAGGTTTCAGAAAAATCGGTGTCCGCGAGCGGGTTGGAAATTTGAGCGGTGTTTGGATAGACAATGTCCTTTTCGAAAGACGCAGTACGGTTATCGGTATAGATTAAAACCTTACTCTTGATTTTGTTGGGATTCAGCCAACTTGCGTTCCAATTCCGCCTGAAACTCCTCCATGACCGGTTTTACGGTACTTTCGGGCAAATCGGCAATTTTAATGTACATGAGACCGTCCACGGAATTATTGAAAAGTGGATCTACATTGAAAGCGACTACCTTGGCGTTCTGTTTGATGTATTTTTTGATAAGGACGGGCAAACGAAGGCTACCGGGTTCCACCTCATCAATCATCTTATCGAACTTATTTAAATCTGCCTGCGTCTCATCAAAGACAAACTCTTTATCGGCATCCTTAAGCTTTACCTTGAATTCCTTTTTGGGCCGAATGTATTGGGCCACATAGGGATCCCAATAATGCGACTTCATAAACTCGATCATCAAGCTCTTTGAAAAATTGGAGAATTGGTTGCTGATACTTACGCCCCCTATTAGGTATTTATGCTCCGGATGCCTTAAGGTCGTATGTACGATACCTTTCCATAATAAGAACAGGGGCATGGGTTTTTGCTGGTATTCCTTGGTAATGTAGGCTCTTCCCATTTCAATGGAATTTTTCATCATCCCATAAAGTTCGGGTTCCACCCGGAACAGGTCCTGCAAATAAAACCCGTCGATGCCGTATTCCGGGAAAATTTCCGAACCCAGACCCATGCGGTAGGCACCCACAATGCATTTTTCCGCATCGTCCCATAAAAAAAGATGGTAATAATAGGAATCAAACTTGTCCAGGTCAATGGAATTATTGGTGCCCTCCCCTATCTCCCGAAAGGTAACCTCTCTCTGCCGTCCAATTTCCTTGAGGATAAAAGGCATATCCTTCTCCTTGGCTAGGAAAACCTCGTAGTTCTTACTTTGCAACAACCTGCAATCCTTTTCCCGAAGCTTTTCGATTTCGCCCTGCATCACCTCTTTTCGCATGGCGGAAGCAATCTTTTTGGGCGGTTTGGGGATTTTTAGGGAAGTGGGTATTTGGTCTATCAGCCGTTCCTTTTCGTAGGCGTTGGAGAGAATATAGGTCTTTCTTCGCAACAGATCTGCAAATTCAACCATGTCTTCCTGTTCCTTTTGGGTCTGTACCGTTATAGGCTGGCCGATCCTGATTTTTATGGGTCTGTTATGTTGTGAAAATACCTGTGAAGGAATCATAGCCGTTCTAAAAATATCGTTCAGTTTGGAAAGCCTATAAAAAAGCTTGCTATTTCTGGCATGAAAATAAATAGGGACTACCGGTACCTCCGCCTTTCTTATTAGCTTTAAGACAGCATCTTCCCAAGGTTTGTCCACGATCAATTTTCCATCGCGATACGTGGAAACTTCCCCTGCCGGAAATATCCCCAAGGGATGCCCATCCCTTAGATGTGTGAGTGTCCTTTTAAATCCGCTCACACTACTTTTGGCATCCTTATGCCCTTCGAACGGATTTACCGGAAGAATGTAAGGGTCCAATGGCACCATACGCTGTAACAGGAAGTTGGCCATGATCTTGAAATCCGGTCTTTTGGGAAGCAATAGGTTCATCAGCAGAACACCGTCAATAGCTCCCAAGGGATGGTTGCTAATGGTGATGAACGGGCCGTCTTTGGGCAATCGCCTAAAATCCTCTTCGGGAATTTCAAAATCGATTTCAAAATGGTCCAAAACGGCCTGGGTAAATTCCTTGCCCTCCAAGTGCGAAATACTATCGTAAAACCTATTGACACCGGATATGCGGGTGACCTTCATCAATACCCAACCTATAAAAGTTCCCAGAAAGCCGTACTTGGACAAGTTAACGGCCTTTGCCACTTCTTTTGCGGTCACTAAACCCATACCCTAAACAATTTCAGGGCATAAATATAGGAAAATGGTAGTGGAGGTCACTATTTTAAAGAAGGGAAAAAATAGCGCAGAAGGCTATTTCACCACTAATTGCACCGTTTCCTTACCCCGCTGTTCCAACAGAACTTCATGCCCATTGACCAAGGATTCGAGTGCTTGGGCGTTAAAATGCCGGATGGTGTAGAGCGAAACATCCTCATGGTGTACCACCTTGAACTTACTTTTTAATTGCTGTAAAAGATCTTGCAAACCACCAAATTTGTTATCTACACAAACTGAAAAACTTATAGCGGAATTTTGGATCAGGTCCACCTTGATCTTAAAGTCATGAAATAGCTTGAAAATCTCACTAATGTTGTTCTCCACCATGAAGGAAAAATCCAGTGAGGACAATTTCATAAGCACTTGGTTTTTCTTAACGATGAAGCAGGGAACTTTGGGTTCGATGCCCATGCCCTTGCCCACCGTAGTCCCGGGGTCCTTGGGGTTCAAAAATGATTTTACATGTAAGGGTATTTCCTTACGCTGTAACGGCTGCAGGGTCTTTGGATGTATGACCGATGCACCATAGAAGGCAAGTTCGATCGCCTCTCGATAGGATATATTGTTCAACAACTGCGTTTCCTTAAAATATCTAGGATCTGCGTTCAAAACACCGGGCACATCCTTCCAGATGGTCACGGAGTCTGCATTAAGGCAATAGGCGAGAATGGCAGCGGTATAATCCGACCCCTCCCTTCCCAAAGTGGTCGTAAAGTTGTTGTCGTCACTACCCAAAAAACCTTGGGTGATGTTCAGTACCTTCTTATCGATATCCGCTACATTGGCCTGGGTCCTTTCCCAGTTTACGGTAGTGTCCCTGTAACTGTTATCGGTCTTGATATAATTGCGCACGTCCAACCAGTTATTGGCGATACCGACTTTCTCCAAATAGGCACTGATAATGGTGGTAGAAATCAATTCTCCATATCCTACAATTTGGTCATAGACAAAATTGTAATTGGGGGATTTGTTCCAGACCAAAAATCCGTTGATCTCATCGATCAACACCTTAAAGTCCTTATAAATTTTATGTTGTTTGTTCTCAAACAGATCGTTTATGATGCCGTTGTGGTACTCCACAATGTCCGAGATTTTTGAGGGAATGTCCTTCTTGTTCTTAAAGTAGGCATTTACCACCTCTTCCATGGCATTGGTGGTCTTTCCCATGGCGGAAACTACTAACAGCGTGTTTTCATAGCCTACTGTCTGCAATACGTTTACTACATTTTTTACCGCTTCCGCATCTTTCACGGAGGCACCTCCAAACTTAAATACTCTCATACACGAATTACGATTCTAAAATTTTAAATCTTCGCCAAATAGTTGGCTATCCCTTTTTCATCCAAGTGCACCACGTCCCAATCGCGTTTTACATCTGCACCTTTGCTTTTATAAAATTCAATAGCAGGTTCGTTCCAATCGAGCACCTCCCAACTTATCCTTTTTACACCCAATTTGTGGCCATACTTCACTACCTCGTTCAACAAAGCGGTCCCCAGACCACTTCCACGCATTTTCTCCGTGACGATGAGATCCTCCAAGTGGATGATGGGTCCCTTCCACGTAGAATATCTGGGGTAGACCAAGGCCATTCCAACGATATTCCCTTCCTGTTCGGCCACGAAACAGTGGAATAACTTATCATCTCCAAAGCCACTCCTTTCCAGATCGGCCACGGTAACCTCAACCGCATTTTCCTCTTTTTCGAATACGGCAAGCTCCCGGATCAATTCCAACACCTGTACCATATCCTCCCTTCGGGAAGCTCTGATATTATAATTCATTGTTACAAATAAAACACAAAGTTATAATTTTAAACAAAGAAGTGAAAACCAAACACAAGAGTTTCACAAAATAGGCGTTATTTGTAGTGAGATCAATCTTAATATCCTATGTCGGCCTTCAGAAAACAAACCTTAGGGGAATTTATCATTGAAAACCAGAAATCTTTCCAATATTCCTCCGGGGAACTTTCCAAATTAATCAACGCCATTCGTTTGGCTGCCAAGGTGGTAAACCACGAAGTCAACAAGGCGGGGCTAGTGGATATAATTGGTACAGCGGGCGAGACCAATATCCAAGGGGAAAACCAACAGAAATTGGATGTTTTTGCCAATGAAAAGTTCATACAGACCTTAACCAATAGGGAAATTGTCTGTGGAATAGCATCCGAAGAAGAGGATAGTTTCATTTCTATAAACAGCAGTGATGAAAACCATCAGAATAAATATGTAGTGCTCATAGACCCTTTGGACGGTTCCTCCAATATAGATGTAAACGTATCTGTAGGTACTATCTTTTCCATTTACAGAAGGGTGACCCCGGTTGGT
The DNA here is from genome assembly GCA_030429835.1 of Bacteroidia bacterium. Taxonomy (GTDB): domain Bacteria; phylum Bacteroidota; class Bacteroidia; order Flavobacteriales; family Flavobacteriaceae; genus Maribacter. The sequence continues at coordinate 35 of JAUIGC010000005.1, read as the reverse complement.
ACCCCAGTCACCATTGAGGACTTTCTACAACCTGG
>JAUIGC010000126.1 GCA_030429835.1 Bacteroidia bacterium | reverse complement strand
TCTACGACCCTTAGCAATCACAAACTTACTTTGGAAATCACCTCCAACCCCGCATGGTACGCGGTACAAGCCCTGCCGTATTTGATGGAGTATCCATATGAGTGCAATGAGCAGACCTTTTCGCGATTTTATGCCAATTCCTTGGCCAGTCATATCGCCAATTCCAATCCAAGAATCCGAGAAGTATTTGACCAATGGGCAAATTCTGATGCACTACTTAGTAATTTGGAGAAAAATGAGGAACTGAAATCACTTTTAATCCAAGAAACCCCATGGCTTAGGGACGCACAATCTGAAACAGAGCAGAAGAAACGTATTGCACTGTTGTTCGACCTGAACAAGATGCAAAACGAAAAGCAAATTGCTTTGCGAAAATTGGAAAACAATCAAATGGCCTCGGGTGCGTGGCCCTGGTTTAAAGGTGGCAGGGAAAACCGATATATTACACAACATATAATATCTGGTTTGGCCCATTTACAAAAACTCACTTCAAGTACGATAGGAAACCCAAAAGCTGAGCGGGATGAAAATATAGAACTGGGGCAAATTGTCAAAAGAGGGATAAGTTATTTGGATGACGAATTTATAGCGGAATATGAGCGCATGAAAAAGTACTCGGACGATTTGTCCAAAGATCACCTAACTCCTATGCAGATCCAATATTTATACATGCGTAGCTTTTTCAAGGATATAAAAACGTCGAAAAAAGTTGATGATATCACGGATTATTATTTGGGTCAGGCAGTGAAATATTGGACGAAGAAAAATCTGTATTCCAAAGGCATGTTGGCCTTGATAGCGCATCGTTCTGGCGACGAGGTAACAGCAAAAAAAATACTTCGTGCCTTAAAAGAGAACAGTGTTAATTCAGAAGAGCTAGGCATGTACTGGAAGGAAAACAAAAGTTCTTGGTATTGGTATCAAGCCCCTATTGAAACCCATTCCTTACTGATCGAAGCTTTTTCTGAAATTGAAAAGGATACTGCCACCGTTGACAACCTAAAAATCTGGTTGCTTAAAAATAAGCAGACCAACCAATGGAAAACCACTAAGGCCACAACTGAGGCCGTCTATGCCCTATTACTCCAAGGTAGTGATTGGTTATCCGTAACGGATGCTGTTGATGTTCTGATAGGAGGAGAAAATGTAGATCCATCGAATTTGGAGCATGTAAAAGTTGAGGCCGGTACAGGTTACTACAAAACTACTTGGGACGGTAATGAAATCAGTCCTAAAATGTCCGAGATTCAACTCAATAAAAAAGGTGATGGTATTGCGTGGGGAGCGCTTTACTGGCAATATTTTGAGGATTTGGATAAAATAACCTTTGCAGAGACTCCACTTCAATTAAAAAAGAAGCTCTTTTTAAAGAAGAATACCGATACCGGAGAGAGGATCAGTGAAATAACCGCCCAAACGGATTTAAAAGTTGGTGAATTGGTACGGGTTCGTATCGAACTAAAATCCGATAGGGACATGGAATTCATCCATATGAAAGACATGCGAGCTGCAGGTTTTGAACCCGTCAATGTCCTGTCCCAATACAAATGGCAAGATGGTTTGGGTTATTATGAAAGCACCAAGGATGCTAGCACTAATTTCTTTTTCGATTACTTGCCCAAAGGCGTTTATGTTTTCGAATATGATGTTCGGGTGAACAATGCAGGAGATTTTAGCAATGGCATTACTACGATTCAAAGTATGTACGCTCCTGAATTTAGCAGTCACAGTGAAGGTATACGTGTACAGGTAGATTAATTAAAACAAAGTATTGGAAGGTTCCCTCATTCAAGTAGCCCTTTCCCTAAAACTGTATTTTTAAAGCGATCAAACTACCATAGTTTAGAGGTAATCATTAAAACCACTGAATTATGAAAAAAGCATTTAGAATTTCCGTAAACCAGCCTTGTTCAGAAAATTTCATTAATTTTAAAAAAACCGAATTAGGTGGTCATTGTAACCGTTGTCAAAAAGAAGTCATTGATTTTACCCAATTTTCAGATTTGGACATAGCAAGGCACTTTACAAATGATAATGAAAAAACATGTGGACGTTTTAGGACTTCACAACTTAAGAATTATGAATTTGATTCCGTAAATAATATGAACACAAATCTATTCTCCAGAACTTTAGGCATTGCCAGCTTTTCACTTTTGGCCTTATGTGCAACAGCACCTTTAGTTGCACAAGATGTTGCCCAAGCAAATCCTAAGATGGAAATGACCATATCCAAAGAATTAAAAAGTGATTCCCTTGCCAGAGTGGACAGTTATACAGTTACCGGTACCGTATTGGACGAAAGCAATTTACCGATACCCGGAGTCAACGTCATCCTAAAAGGAACCTCTGAAGGCACTTCGACCGATTATGATGGAAAATTTGAGTTTCCAAGAAAATTGGAGGTTAACGATATATTGGTATTCAGTTATATTGGTTACGACACCAAAGAATATAAGGTAAAAGAAAGTACAAGCGAAACTATCAACATCACCATTGTTTTTGATGCTACCGATATTGAGCTCATGGGCGATATCGTTGTGGGCGGTGCCTATAAATCGAAAAGAAACATCTTCCAGAAATTCATCGCACTCTTTAAGTAATGCGATTAACCTTATTCTTTCTTTTTCTTTCTTGTAACATCAGTTCAGGACAAATTACGGATGTAAAAAAGTTCGATTTTACCAAGGCGGATAGCATCGCATTGGCACACAAAGGAAAAAGTTTAAGGAACTTACCGCTATTGACCCACGAGTTGACGGCAGACCTAACTACCGATGTAGAAAAGTTCAGGGCCATTTTCACGTGGGTCTGCACCAATATTGAAAATGATTACCAATCTTACCTAAGGACCCGAAAAGAAAGAAATAAAATCCGGAAGGACAGGGAGGGTTTTTTACAGTGGAACAATCGCTTTACACCCAAGGTATTTGAAAAATTGGTTTCAGAAAGGAAAACCGCTTGCACCGGTTATGCTTATCTTATTAACGAGATGGCCAACCTGGCAGGATTTCAAAGCAAAATCATAAATGGATATGGCCGTACTCCTACCCTTCTTTTGGATTTGGAAGATCCGCCCAACCATTCCTGGAACGCCATTAAATTGGACGGCCAATGGTATTTGTGCGATGCTACTTGGTCCGCAGGAAAAGTTATGCTGGACGATGTTGGACCCAGGTTTGAAGAGGATTACAACGATGTTTATTTTCTGCCCGATCCCAATTTGTTCATAAAAAATCATTATCCGTTGGAAAAGGAGCTTTCACTTTTAGATAAAGTTCCCACTTTGAATGAATTTATGGAAGGTCCAGTATTATATGTGGAAGCCTTTTCCCATGGTGTTATCCCTACCATACCTCAAAAAATGCGTTTGGAAGCCATTCGTGATGAAAACATTGGATTCGAATTGGAAGTCCCAGGCAATTTTGAAGTTGAAAACCTTAGGTTGACATTGAATAGCGGAGGTCGGGATTTTGAGGTTCAGCCTAAAATTACTACACTGGCAGCCAAAAAGGTACTACTGGAATATGCATACGAGAGAACAGGTCTATTTGATACGCATATCAAAGTAGGTGATGCCATTATTACAACCTATGTAATACGTGTCCGGAGAAAATGAACTATAGGCTCATCTTATCCTTAAAAAGATAGGATTGCCTTCTGGAAACTTCCACTTCCTCCCCATTGGCCATGGTCAGCTTTAATTTTCCATTGAACCAGGGCACTACATTGGCAATGAAATTAGTATTGATAATTTGTTGACGGTTGGCCCTGAAAAAGTACTTCTCCGGTAGCTTCTCCTCAACTTGGTTCAAGGACTTGTACAGCATGGGCTTTTCGTCCTGAAAAAATACGCGGGTATAGTTACCCACAATCTCAAAATGGGAAATGTCCCCTACTTTTATGAGCCAGCACTTTTCGCCGTCCTTAATAAAAATCTGGCTATTTCCGGTTAGCCTTTGGTTGTTCTCTGAAGCAACCTCGTTTTTATCTTTAGCCAGTTTTTCCTCTACTTTTTCAATAGCAGCTGAAAATCGTTTTGGGCTAATGGGTTTCAACAGATAATCCAGTGCATTATACTCAAAAGACTTAATGGCATATTCGTCAAAGGCCGTCGTAAAAATGGTAATGGGAACCTCATCCAACATTTCAAGCAATTGAAAACCATCCTTTTCCGGCATATTGATGTCCAGAAAAAGTAAATCCGGATTATTCTCGTTAATTAACTTAAAACCATCATCTACATTTTCGGCTTCGCCTATAATTTCTATCCGGGAATAGCCCTTAATAAGCTCCTTTAACTCATTTCGAGCCAATCTGGAATCCTCTACTATAACTGCTTTTATTTGACTCATGATAGGGGTATGTTTATGGAGGCTACAACTTCATTATCCACCTCCTTTATATCAAAAGAAGCCTCGTTTCCATATAACAACCGCAATCGTTGTTGTATGTTCTTAAGTCCTAATTGAGTAGAATCCTGGGCAATTTGTAGGCTTCCGGTATTTATGACCTGGATAATCAAATTTTCTCGATCAACATCGGTAATCAGTTTAATGGTTCCTCCAGCCTTGAGGTTGGAGATTCCATGCTTAGCCGCATTCTCAATCAAAAGTTGAATAATCATTGGAGGAATCTTTATGTCCAACGTTTCTTCTTTGACTTCTTTAATAAACGACAATCTATCTTCAAATTGAATCTTGGAGAGCGCTATGTAATTTTCCACCATTTCCAATTCTTCCTCCAGTCTTATGGCATTTACATTATTCTTTGTCAACGAATATCTTAGCATCTCGGAAAGTTTGGTCAGCATGTCTCGGGATCTGTCCACGTCCTCCAACATCAACCCACGGATATTATTCAGGCTATTGAACATGAAATGTGGGTTAATTTGTCCTTTTAAAGTGTTCAATTGGGCTTGTCTTAAGGTTGCATTGAGTTCGGCACGTTCTACCCTATTTGCGTTCAACTTTGCTACAATCTTTACGGATAAATAAAAAATGGTCCATCCAAATATGGTTATAAAGGAATTAATCAACATCAATCCCAAACCAAATTCCTTGTACATTTCCGGCACTTTCACATCCTCTTCCCCAAATTTCCCCATACAATATCCTGAACCATAGGACAAACCAAAATAAATCAGTGCCGCCACTGCAATTCCAATAAGAATTTTAATAATCTGGCTAGTCTCAAAGGAATCAAAATTGATGATTCTTTTAAGATAAAACCGTAAAATACTTGTAGATAGGACACCTATTAAAAAGGTGGACAAAAGACCATACTTAAAAGTGTATGATGCCTTATATCCATCGGCATCCGGTGTAAAAGCATAGGCAATGAACACCAGTCCTCCCCAAGACATGATTTGGACCAACCAGAATGAAATTGACCATCTATGCTTTTTTATGAAGGCTGTCATTTTTAATGTTTAAGGGTAAATATAGGGGAACGCATGATTTTAGTTTCTATCTAAAAGCCGAAACTAAAACAATATTTGAATTACCAAAACCATTATGAACTTTATAATTGCTATCATTGGTGTACTCTTTTAGTAGGTATAAAAATAGAATTCGTGTTTTGCAATTTAAACCGATTTATGAAGAGCGGTAAAATTGTATCGGTGAATGGTTTTCCAGACCCAAGATTAGTTTTTAACCAGGCTACAGTTTGAAAATGCGATTTGCTGACCTTCTTCAAAATCGATGATAATGAATGCGTCATTACATAATCCTTTCTTTTCAAAATCCTCCAACAAGGCAGATGCAAGGGTATCAAAATCATTATTAGGGCAATCACCTGCCAAAAACTCATAGCGTGCACTGGAACTATTAGGGCTGTCCTTGGATAAGGTAATACCAAAACTTGATAAGCTCAACTCCACGTTTAAACAATTGCTTTGCTTTTGGATACTGGCCTTTAACTCATCGATATCCTTATTGTTCCCTGAACAAGATGTAAGGACTATCATAATTACTAATGATAGTCCTTTTAAAAAATTTTTCATAGGTACTGCTTTAATGTTCTTTTTGGATTAACCTATAACATTTTCGGTTTCCTTTTTTACGTTTCCCTTATTCAATAGGGATACTCCCATTAAGGTTAAACCCGCATATAAGGGAAAAAAGTAGTTTACCAAGTTTAAATCCCTTACAGCTCCGATCAATGATACTAATACGGTTACAGTTCCAATAGCTAATACAGTTACTTTTGTTTTGTCGATTGTTTTCATGACTTTGTTTTTTAATTGTTAGTAATATGCGGTAAAACTAATGGGCCTTTATGGGAAAAATAAATGGATTATGATGAACGGTTGAAAAATGTGACCGAACGGAAATTTTCTCTTACTAAAATGTAATTTATTGAATATCAGTTATTTAAAAACATGAAATACGTCAATAATGACAATAGAGCCCCTATAAATAGGGGTGTTAGGAAAAAATAGGGGTATTTAAAAAAAGATGTTGAACGCTGCTTACCTTAAGATTTTGGAGGGTATTTTTCAAATATTTTGTTGACCATTTCTTGTAAGTGTTCCTCCTTCAAGGCGGGTGGTTCACCTTCCCTAAAGGGAGCTTTTGCAACGGCCTGCCAAACGAGAATATCCTTTTTGGCATCTATAAAATTAAGCTCTATTTCCCTAGTTAGTTTTGGACTTCCTACAGGAATTCCAATGGAAACCCCGCCACCTATTGCGCCTCCACCTCCACCAAGGCCAACACCTACAGTATTGCCCGACTGTGTTTCGTAAACGATACTGTTTACGTCAATAAGTAAATCCGGTTCTTCAGAAAATTTTAATCCCTTGGCCTGCAGTGTTATATCCATAGCCCTAAAGAATCGGTTTTCGTCCAATTCACCCAAACCCGTCTGTAGATCTGCTATATAATTATATGTATTGTAGGCCGTGAAATCTGTTTCCCTTTCATAGTCATAGTCAACCTTTACGGTACTACAGGAAGAGAGAAGCAAAATGACCCAAAGTATATTCAAATATTTCATAATCAATATTTTACTTCAAGTTAAGAAAAAATCATTCCTCCTCTTTCTTATCCACACTTTTTGTTAGGGCAGATGAAATGATACCCGTTGGAATCGCTACAATTCCCAATCCGATCATTAAAATGAAGAAAGTAAATATTCTTCCACCTACCGTTATGGGATAAACATCACCATAACCTACGGTTGTCAAAGTAATAATGGCCCACCATAAACTATCGAAAATGGACGAGAAATGCTCTGGTTGTGCCTGGTTTTCAAAATAATAGATGCCAACTGCGGAAAAATAAATTAGAATAAGGGTGACGAAAAGAAATAAAAGGATTTCCTCTTTGGCCATCACAATGGCCTTAGTGAAATGTTTGATGGCCCTATTATAGCGCATAAGCTTCAACATTCTGAAAAGCCGCAAAAATCGCAATGCCCGTAAAGACCTTAAATCAATGCCCAAGGATAGATAAAAGGGGAGGATGGCCAAAAAGTCTATGATACCGTAGAAACTAAAAATGAATTTGGACCTATTATCCGCCACATAAATGCGAAGCAGATATTCCAAAGTAAATACAATCACAGAGAATATTTCTATTACCCGAAGAAAACTTCTCGTTTTAGGTTCTAAGTCCGGAACAGTCTCAAAGGAAAAGGAGACAATGGAAACAAAAATTAAAATTTGAATAAAATAGGCGAAAAACCTACTATTTGGATTATCATTTAACTCAACAATATTTTTTAGATACCGTTTCATTATATAATATTTTAGTCATTCAACATTTGCCAAAGTTTGTCCTTAAGTTCGGTTATTCCCATTTGTGCCACGGACGATATAAACATATAGGGAGTTCCCTGGAAATCCTTATCCAGCTCTATTTTCATTTCATCCATCAATTCATCGTCCAACATATCACATTTGGAAATGGCAATCAGACGTTCTTTGTCCAACAACTCCGGGTTATAACGCTTTAGCTCATCCAACAGGATAGCATACTCCTGACTAATGTCCTTGCTATCGGCAGGAATCAAAAACAATAAGGTGGCATTTCGCTCTATATGTCTCAAGAAATAATGGCCCAAACCCTTTCCTTCGGCCGCCCCTTCGATTATACCCGGGATATCCGCCATGACAAAACTTTGAAAATCCCTATATTCCACGATTCCCAAGTTGGGCTTTAGGGTCGTAAATTCATAGTCGGCGATTTTGGGTTTTGCCGAAGTTATCACGGAAAGCAAAGTAGATTTTCCGGCATTGGGAAAACCTACAAGCCCTACATCGGCCAGAATCTTTAACTCCAATAGAAAATATCCCTCCTGCCCGGGAATCCCTGGCTGGGCATATCTAGGTGTTTGATTTGTAGAGGTCTTAAAATGCCAGTTTCCGAGTCCGCCCATGCCTCCCTCCAATGCTATTTTTTCCTCTCCATGCTCCGTTATCTCGAACAGGACCTCATCGGTTTCAGGATCTTTAACAACGGTTCCCAGAGGTACGTCCAAATATACATCGGCACCATCAGCACCGGTACTTCTGTTCTTACTTCCATGTTCCCCATGACCGGCCTTAAAATGTTTTTTGAACTTGAAATTCACCAAGGTCCAAAGATTCTGGTTACCCCGGATAATCACATGACCACCACGTCCCCCATCTCCACCATCTGGGCCACCTTTGGCTACGTATTTTTCACGGTGAAGGTGCATAGATCCCTTTCCTCCGTTTCCTGAGGCCAGGTGAACCTTAACGTAGTCTACAAAATTGCCTTCGGTCATCTCTAATAAAGTATTTAAAAATTGGGTACAAAGCTACGTAATTATTAGGGAAGACTGCCCTTGGGATTTATGACAAGGGGTCATAAAAATAATGGAGGTAAACCATATAGGCAATGGCAATGAGTATTACGGTCAATATTGAACCACAACCAATAAAAAAACAGCTTTTTAATGCATCTTTTGGCCTGATTACCTCTTCTGCCATAGGATATTCCTTAAATTAGTTCGGTCGTTATTCCCCTTAATAAACCCAATGGTTATTTAGTGCATGCCTAAAGGGAGTCGATAACCTTGGTCAAGCGCTGGGTAATTTCCTCTATCGTACCGATTCCGTTGACACTATGAAACTTTTTGCGCTCTTCATAGTATTCCTTTAAAGGTGCCGTCTTAGAATTGTACTCATCAAAACGGTTCCTAATCT
>JAUIGC010000332.1 GCA_030429835.1 Bacteroidia bacterium | reverse complement strand
TATCATCCTTTGTGGGACCAAGACCACCGGTAACGATAACAATATCAGCGTGGGTCTTGCCTTCCTCCAAGGCTTTTAGAATATGTTCACGCTCGTCCTGTACCGAAGTTATCTGATATACGGAAATGCCGATTTTATTGAGTTCCTTGGCAATAAAAGCGGAATTGGTGTCAATAATTTGGCCTATGAGAATCTCATCGCCAATGGTAATTATATCGGCGAACATTACAGCTGAAAGTCAGTTTTAAGTTCCCCAATGACTTGATGGATATCGGTTTTTAATATTGGAAAAGTCTTTTCTATATCTTCCCAACTAGCATTTTGTTTGCCCATCGTCTCTACTTCCAATGCGGCTGCCCTAGTCTGCTCCATGCCTAATAAATCCACGTTGGGCTTTATTTTATGCGCCAGTTGGTAGGTTTTCTCATAATCCCTCTCTTTGATAGCCTCTTCCAGACCCTTTAAATCATCCGGAACTTCTTCCAAAAAAACAGAAATGACGGATAGTATAAAATCCTGATCACCATCTGCCATCTCATTAATCTTGTCTAAACTATATATCATTACTTTATTTTGACGTTAAAAAGCTCCTTATCTTCCAAACTTCCTGTAAGGTAATCATTTGGGCTAACTTTGCCAACTCCTGCGGGCGTTCCCGTGAAAATGACATCCCCTTTCTTGAGCATGAAAAACGTGGAAACATAGGCTATTATTTCATCTATTCTCCACAACATTAATGAGGTATTTCCCTTTTGAACGACCTCACCGTTTTTCGTTAACTTAAAATCGAGACTGTTAATATCCTTGAAATGGGTCTTGGGCAACCATTGGCCAATCACCGCGGCCCCATCAAAACCCTTTGCCTTTTCCCAAGGCAGTCCTTTCTCCTTTAATTTGGACTGAAGGTCCCTTGCGGTAAAATCGATACCCAAACCAATTTCATCATAATAGGTTCCGGCGAATTCTTCCTTGATATGTTTTCCAACACGCTTGATCTTTACCAGCACCTCTACTTCATAATGCACATCCTCCGAAAACTCCGGAATGTAAAAATCCTGTTCCTTGGGCAAGACCGCAGAATCCGGCTTAATAAAAATAACAGGCTCCGAAGGCTTTTCGTTCTTCAACTCCTCGATATGCTCGGTGTAATTCCTACCGATACAGATTATTTTCATATCTCTTTTACTAACTAAGCTTGTTATTGAGTTTACTCAACTTTATTTGAGTTAATATTTTTTTGGTATACAGAGGAAAATCGGCATTTAAAATCCACCCGAAATATCCAGGTTCCTTTTCCAATACCTCGTGAACCTTCTTCCCTTTATGCTTCCCAAAGGAAAAAATCTCCTCACCTTCGTCATCCAAGGCTATAAAACCTGCAAAGTCCACAAATTGTTTTCTTCTGGAGAATTCCGACAACTTCTTAATGTTATTCTCCAAATCTGGATACCTCTCCAACTGCGATAGCAGTACTTCATACGTCGCCGTAGTATCCGCCTCTGCACTATGGGCATCCGTTAATTCCTTATCACAATAAAATTTATAGGCGGCTTCCAAGGTCCTCTTTTCCTTTTTATGAAATATGTTCTGTACATCCACAGACACCGTATTTTTCATATCAAAGTCTATACCTGCCCTCAGCAGTTCCTCCGCAAGCAAAGGAATATCGAATCTATCCGAATTGAATCCTCCAAGATCACTGTCCTTAATCATTCGATAAATTTCCTT
>JAUIGC010000331.1 GCA_030429835.1 Bacteroidia bacterium | reverse complement strand
GTTCTGATAAAAAATTGTTCCTTTCCTCGCTACTGGGAAACTTATTGGTGTTTGTGGAAAATTTGCCCAACGTAAAATATACAGGCTCGTAAGAGGTAATTATAAAGGTGCCTCTGTGGTATTCTTCATCTAACTCCCACATTTCTGAAAGGCTTTTGCTATTCTTAAAAATCCAATCTTCCTTTTCGTTATCTTGGGCTAAACTACTTGCTAAACAAAGAAGAGAAGTTGATAGAATGCCCTTAAAGAGTAGGTTCTTAAACATAGGGGTAAATCTTTTATATGCAAAACTATATATTTGGAGGATAGTAATGACAGTATCGTTGTTTAATTGGAAGTAATCCGTAGAGGAGATGAATCCGGCAGAAGAATACATTCTAGATCAATCTGAACCGTTTAAAAGTATCATTTTGCATATACGAATGGTCATCGAAAGAATTTTGCCGGATGTTGAGTTAAAATACAAATGGAACATACCTTGTTTTTATATCGGTAAGTCACCCATCTGCTATATCAACGCATCCCATAAAAAACAATTTGTTGATTTAGGTTTTTGGAACTCTGCGCATTTGACCAAACACTTGGATAAAATGGTCTCTGAAAAGCGAAAGGTGGTAAAGTCACTTCGCTATAGGGCCTTGGAAGAGATTGATGATTCGGTCTTAAAAGAGGTTTTTCTTGAGGCGCTGTCTTTGAAGGGCAAAGGGTTTTACAAACGATAGCACTTCAAGTTTTTGTCGCTGCAAGGGTCTTGTTTGGTTTTCTTTTCAATTTGAAAAAAGCAATCCAAAGTGATACCACTCCTAGAACCAACCACAATAAATCAACCAAAAGAATATGTTGGTATCCATTTTTATGGGCGACCCAAAACCAGTTACCTGTCATCATGCCATTCACGATAGGAATCAGGAGTCCTAAAATGCCTCCGGAAATTAAAGTCCATTTATTGGTAAAGGTATTGTCGTTCTTCATTATAAAAATGATGGACAAGAGGAGCCACCCAATAAAATAGGTGCTACTTATGAACAATTTTCCATCGGTAGGTTGAAAAATCTTTACCAGGATAAATTGCAAGGCCGTTATGGGAAACATGGTCAGGCAAATGGATAAATAAACTCTGACAACGTTGGCGTTGAAACGTCTTCTTTTTTCTGGAACATGTTTTTTATCGCGGGACACCAACCAAATCATGATACCCGAAATAATCACAAAACAGGATATAATTCCTAGGAGGAAGGAGATTAACCTTAAGCCCAGCCCACCATAATCCCCTAGGTGCAAACGGAACAATGTATTTTTTACCCCATCCAAATAGGAACTGGTTTCCAAGGGATTTTTTTGCGCTACCAAGCTATTGTCGGACACCTTATAAATAGCATTGCCCATACCATTGAATTTGGAGGAATACTCCAAATGTCCGCTTATGGAGACATGCATATTGGCATCATTATAGTTAAAAATGTGGGCTTCTGTCACATTGAACCCTGGCCATTTCTGTTTTGTCCGTAGTAGGTAACCATTAATGTCGATAGGTACTTCCAGAGGTTTTCCGGAATAGTCAAAAATGGGATGGCTGTATTCCAGGTCCTCAAATAATTGGGTTTGATTACCATCGTACAAAGTCAGGACGGTAGGAGCGACCAATAAAGCTTTTAATAGAAAAAATGCGCCAGTAAGGGCATACACAAATTGAAAAGGAAAACCTATTACCCCCAATGCCGTATGGGCATCGGTCCATAGCGTCTTTAGT
>JAUIGC010000125.1 GCA_030429835.1 Bacteroidia bacterium | reverse complement strand
TCCCAAAAGCCAGAATCAACCGAACAGAGAAAACCTAGAGCTCGACAAAAAAGCAACGAGAACGATACCAAAAGGGAACATCAAAAAAATCCCCAGCAAAATAAAAATCAGAATAATAGAAAGCAAAATCACCCTCGTAACAACAATCACGACAAGAGTAATTTTGACAAGGATTTAAAGAATAGGTACAAGGAACCGGAATATGAGTTTGATAGCATCATCACCAGTGAAGGTGTATTGGACATTATGCAGGACGGATATGGCTTTTTAAGGTCATCTGACTATAATTACCTTTCCTCTCCGGATGATATTTATGTATCCCAATCCCAAATTAGATTATTCGGTCTAAAACCAGGGGATACCGTTTTAGGAAATGTAAGGCCTCCAAAGGAAGGTGAAAAATATTTCCCTTTGATCAAAGTGAACAAAATCAACGGCATTGACCCACAAGTGGTACGTGATCGGGTTTCCTTTGAACATTTGACGCCTTTGTTCCCAAAGGAAAAATTTAACCTGGCCGAAAGACAAAGTACCATTTCCACTAGAATTATAGACCTTTTTTCTCCTATAGGAAAAGGACAAAGGGGAATGATCGTTTCGCAGCCCAAAACGGGTAAAACAATGCTCTTAAAGGACATTGCCAATGGTATCGCGGCAAACCATCCAGAAGTATATCAAATTATTCTTTTGATCGACGAGCGTCCAGAAGAAGTTACGGATATGCAGCGTAATGTACGCGGGGAGGTTGTAGCATCCACTTTTGACAAGGAAGCTTCAGAACACGTACGTGTAGCGAATATTGTCCTTGAAAAAGCAAAAAGATTGGTAGAATGTGGGCATGATGTAGTAATACTTCTGGACTCCATTACAAGATTGGCAAGAGCGTATAACACCGTACAACCCGCCTCAGGGAAGGTATTGAGTGGTGGTGTTGATGCCAATGCACTGCACAAACCAAAGCGATTTTTTGGAGCGGCCCGTAACATTGAGAATGGCGGTTCACTTTCCATCATTGCTACAGCCCTTACTGAAACAGGTTCCAAAATGGACGAGGTTATTTTTGAAGAATTTAAAGGAACAGGTAATATGGAGCTTCAATTAGACCGTAAAATTGCCAATAGAAGAATATTCCCCGCCATAGACCTTACCTCTTCCAGTACAAGACGAGATGATCTTTTGCTTGACGAAAACACCTTGCAACGTATGTGGATCATGCGTAAATACCTGGCAGATATGAATCCGGTGGAAGCCATGGAATTCATAGAACAGCGATTCAAACAAACCAAGAATAACGAAGAGTTCTTAATGACAATGAACCAGTAGTTATTACCTATCAAATAATTACAAGCTCTAATGGCAATGCCATTAGAGCTTTTTTTATACCTTTTTTTGAAATAAAACCATATCTTTAAACAAGTTTCCCCAAAACAATAACCTAAAAGAACTTATCGCATGAAAACCACTAGTAAATTTTTACTTTTTATTGCGTTGGCCACCCTGTTTACAGCCTGCCAAGAAAACCCTAAAAAAGAAAATCAGGAAATGGAAGTCAAGGAAATTACCTATGAGGCTCCCAAACAAATAATTTCCCTTGAAGAGGCGGACTCCCTTTACGTAAATTATAAAAATAGAAGAGTAAAATTTATTGAGAAAATGGAAGCGGAATCCCAAACCGACGGAAAACCATTTGTTCCCACCCAATTTGTTTCTTTCGATATTAAAGTACTCAAAGAGTATATTGGCTATGTGGAACAAGAAGCGAAAAAAGGAGGAACTACCGCCGATAGCCTACGTATTTATTTTGGAAATTATGGAAATACCAGTACAAAATATCCTAAACAGAATACGGTATTCCTATTACCGACTGCAGCTGTGAACAATGACTACGGAGGAATATTCATAGACAGTGAAGGAAAGGCCAAATTAGTTCGTGATTGGGTAAACGAACAGCTAGATGGAGATTTGAAAGGAAATCAAAAATCTGAAGCCTCAATTTTACCTAGTTTTTCATCCGCTTCATCTTTACAGGGAGGCACAAGTTTGGCGCTTAATTTTGGTCAAGGTGGACCCCCTCCAAAAACCGATTTTTAAAATACCATTTCATGATTACGTGGACTTTTATAAAAGAAAACTATTTCATGATAGCATATGCTATAACCCTGTTAATATCACTTGCCACTTATCGAAAGTACTTTGACACAGCTTTGAAGTATTTTCCAATAATAATTGCTTACACGTTTTTTAACGAAGTACTGGGTTACTTGGTAAGAAATTTTGATGAAATCACGTTTTTTAATAATCTAAAATACAGTAATGTAAATGAAATTATATACAATATTTATGCGGTGGTTTTCTTTGCTTTTTTTTACTTGGTTTATTGGCGTTTAATCACAAATAGTAAATACAAAAAATGGATTGTTTCTGCCGCGATACTAACTCTAATCGCTTACGTAATAAGTGTCATTTATCAAAATCCCATAGAAACAAATTTATATTATGCCATTGCAGTCGGATCCTGGTCCTTGATATTTTGCATTATACTATATTTTAAGGACAAAAAAGACAATGAAATAGCACTATTTCAACCTTACAACTTAATGTTTTGGATAAGTCTCGCCCTATTTATATTTTATTTGATCTTTCCAATACTCTACATTATTGGATATACGATTTACGATGTATGGGTGGCGTATAACCTAAGGGCTGTTCTACGAGTCCTGATTTTTACAATGTATAGTCTTTTTATAATTGGTTTTTTAAAAGGAAGAAGAAGAGCTTTTAAATAAAATTTGCCAACTATTCTTAAAACAGATATAATTTTAAAACAAAAAACCTCCCAAATTGGGAGGTTTTTAATCCTTTTAAAATACCTGTTCTTTATAAAGCAGCTACGTGCTTTGCCAATTTACTTTTTAAATTAGCAGCTTTGTTGCTATGAATAATATTACGTTTTGCCAAACGATCTATCATACTAACAACACTTGGAAAAAGAGCCTCGGCATCCTTTTTATTTTCTTCAGCGCGCAATCTCTTGATAGCATTACGCGTAGTTTTATGCTGGTACCTATTACGTAAACGTACTGCTTCGTTCCTTCTGATTCTCTTTAATGCCGACTTATGATTTGCCATCTTTTAACTTATTATATTTTTTTGAACCTCAACGTCCATTTAATTCAAGTAGCCCGTAGGGGAATCGAACCCCTGTTACCAGGATGAAAACCTGGCGTCCTAACCCCTAGACGAACGGGCCATTAAGCCAATTTGGAACCATGGTTCCTTTTTTCAGTAGCCCGTAGGGGAATCGAACCCCTGTTACCAGGATGAAAACCTGGCGTCCTAACCCCTAGACGAACGGGCCATTACTTTACGTAATTGCGGATGCAAAAATACAATTATTTTTCACTATCACAACTCCCTATTATTTTTTTTTGAATTCTTTTAATATGCCTTTGCAAACAGAACCTTTTTTGAAGAAGGTTTGCCTGTCAATATACATTTACCCTCCTCATCTTCAACATGCAATGGTATGCACCTAATAGTTGCTTTGGTCTCCTCCTTTATTCGTTCTTCGGTTTCGGCACTACCATCCCAATGTGCGGAAACAAAACCTCCTTTCGTCTCCAGTACTTGTTTGAATTCTTCATAGGTATCTACTTCTGTAATATGTTCATTTCTATAATCAAAGGCCTTTTTATAAATCGTTTTTTGTATGTCTTCCAATAAAAATTCAATTTTAGCCACTACTTCATCAGCAGGTACTGTGGTTTTTTCTAGAGTATCCCTTCTTGCTACCTCATACGTACCATTGGCGAGATCTCTTTGTCCAATGGCCAATCTCACTGGCACACCCTTTAACTCATATTCATTGAACTTGAATCCAGGTTTTTGCGTGTCGCGATCATCATACTTCACAGATAGGCCTTTGGACCTGAGTTCCTTGACCAATGGGTCTACTTTTTCAGAGATTTCGGCCAACTGCTCCAAACCTTTATAGATAGGGACAATCACTACTTGGATGGGAGCCAGC
Organism: Bacteroidia bacterium; assembly: GCA_030429835.1. Lineage (GTDB taxonomy): Bacteria > Bacteroidota > Bacteroidia > Flavobacteriales > Flavobacteriaceae > Maribacter. Next base: position 5,345 of record JAUIGC010000125.1, on the reverse strand, counting down.
TTTGGAGGCAATACCAAACCGTTATCATCTGAGTGCGTCATGATCAATGCACCCATCAATCTAGTTGAAACTCCCCAAGAAGTTGCCCACACAAACTCCTTATTTCCTTCCTTACTTGCAAACTTGACATCGAATGCCTTGGCAAAATTTTGTCCTAAAAAATGGGAGGTTCCGGCTTGTAAGGCCTTTCCATCTTGCATCAAGGCCTCTATACAATAGGTTTCTACTGCGCCGGCAAAACGCTCACTCGCCGTTTTAACTCCTTTTATAACGGGAACCGCCATGTGTCCTTCAGCGAATTCGGCGTACACGTTCATCATCTGGATAGCCTCATCAATGGCCTCCTGTTCCGTTGCATGTGCTGTATGTCCTTCCTGCCATAAAAATTCAGCAGTTCTTAAAAAAAGTCGTGTACGCATTTCCCAACGAACCACATTTGCCCATTGATTTATCAAGAGGGGTAGGTCCCTATAGGATTGAATCCACTTTCTATAAGTATCCCAAATTATGGTTTCCGAGGTTGGCCTAACGATTAATTCCTCTTCCAATTTAGCATCTGGATCAACGATAATACCGCTTCCATCTTCAGCATTTTTCAACCTATAGTGAGTTACCACGGCACATTCTTTGGCAAAGCCGTCTACATGGCTTGCTTCCTTACTCAAATACGATTTGGGGATAAAAAGAGGAAAATAGGCATTCTCATGTCCCGTTTCCTTGAACATTTTATCCAAACCGGCTTGCATCTTTTCCCATATGGCATAACCATACGGTTTTATAACCATGCAACCTCTTACACCGGAGTTTTCGGCTAAATCAGCCTTAACGACCAACTCGTTATACCATTTGGAATAATCCTCACTTCTAGTAGTTAAATTTTTACCCATTGTTAGGAGTTTGGCACAAAACTTGTGCTTATTAAAGAAAATAATGCGGTAAAACTAGTTATTTTTAGTATGTTCAACAATATAATTTTAGAACGATGATATATTCTACATCCCACACCAAATATTTTCATGGACTCATGGTCGCCCTGCTGGCAGTGCTAGTGGTTTCCTGTGGTTCATACCAATCGGCCTCCTATTACGATAACGACGGCATTTATTCCGATGATGCGCCAAGAACCGTTGAAAGAAGACCGGACAGGCAATCTAATTCAAGGGCTAATGCTGAGTCTGACACTTTTACGGACTATTTTGGACAAAAGGCCGATCAATATGGTCAAATAGTTGACAATGAAATTTTCACTGATATAGATTCCTATTCCAGTAACGACTTAAACGATAGTATTCCCCAAGATCAGTTAACGGATTATTACAATAGCCCGAACGACTATCAAGGCTATGGAGGCTGGGGAGATAATGCCCAAAACGTTGTTGTGAATATTTATGACAACGGATGGAACAACTGGGGCTGGGGTGGCTATTATGGTTACGGCGGATATTATGGATGGGGATGGAACAACCCTTGGAGATGGAACAACTGGGGCTGGGGAGGCTATTATGGCTGGAACAACCCTTGGGGATGGAACAACTGGGGCTGGGGAGGCTACTATGGTTACGGCGGATATTATGGATGGGGATGGAACAACCCTTGGGGATGGAACCGATGGAATCGATGGGGATGGGCCGGAAATTACGGTTGGGGAGGTTATTATGGTAACCTATACAACAGAAATTACAGAAGGAACTATGCATATTCCAATAATAGAACTAGACGCGGTTACTACAATTCGAATAACAATGGCGTTGCAGCTTTACGAGGAAGGTCAAATGTAAATACCAGAGGAAATTCCCCTAGGTATAGAAGCACAGATTCCAGGGCTGCTTCCGCTAGGAGTTCGTCAAACACCAGAAGTAGTTCTGTTAGTAGAAGAACGGTTAGCGTAGACCAAAATCGAGCCTATAGAACCAGTAGAAGTACTAGAGCTACGCCCAGATATTATAGCAATACCAGGCGAAATGGCTACTCAAGCGGAACGGCAAGATCGTCGTCTACTTATAATAGAAGTGGAATATCCGGTAGAACTAGTAGGGCTTTAACGCCTAGAACATCCACTTATAGAGGCTCCAGCACCGGAAGAAGTAGTTCTTCTTATGGTAGTTCCAGAAGTATGGGAACTGGAAGAAGTTATAGCTCTGGAAGAAGTAGTTCAGGAAGAAGCTATAGTTCAGGAAGTAGTTCTAGGGGCTCTAGTGGAAGCTATAGAAGTTCAGGTGGAAGCTCATCTAGATCTTCAGGCGGAGGTCGATCTTCTGGAGGAGGTAGGTCTTCTGGCGGAGGCAGATCTTCAGGCGGCCGAAGCAACTAATCATATTCAACATTAAAAATTGCTATAATGAAAAGAATATTCACTTTCATAGCGTTATCCCTATGCCTTATGGTTAGCGCACAAAACATAAATGACGTATTGCGCTATGGGCAGGAAAATCTACCTGGCACGGCAAGATTCCAGGCCATGGGCGGAGCTTTTGGAGCTCTGGGCGGTGACATGTCGGCCCTAAATATCAATCCGGCAGGTTCGGCAGTTTTCAGCAACAGTCTATTGACCCTTTCAGGAACCCATTTTAGAAGGGAGAACGATGCCAATTATTTTGGAACCTTCAACAATACGAACAGAAACGAAATAGACTTAAACCAAATTGGTGGCGCATTCGTTTTTAACAATACGGATGATAATTCCGATTGGAAAAAGTTCTCCTTGGCATTCAATTATGATATGGTTCAAAGCTTTGAAAATAGAACCTATATTTCAGGAAACAGTAATCAAGGAATAGACAATTACTTTTTGAATTTTGCCCAAGGTGTACCTTTTGGTTCGATATTAATTCAAGAGGATGAATTTATTGAGGATGCGTACTTGGATATTGGCGCATCACAGGGATTCAGGAATCAACAGGCTTTCTTAGGCTACTATGGCGGTATTTTAGACCCTGAGAATCAAGATGACGCAACTACAAATTATATCAGCAATACCCAATATTCCTCTGTCAACCAAGAATTTTTAAAAACGACTACAGGGTATAACAGTAAATTTACCGTAAATGCCGCTAGTCAATTCAGGGATAATCTTTATTTAGGCGCTTCCTTAAATTTTCATAATGTGCTTTACGACCAATATACCGAGTTCACTGAAAATGGTTACGATGCAGATTCCCCCATACAGCGGACAACATTTGATAATCTTCTAAGTACCGAAGGAAACGGCTTTTCTTTTAGTTTGGGAGCCATTGCGAAATTGAACGACTTTGTTCGTTTGGGCGGAAGTTATCAATCCCCTACTTGGTACAGGCTAACCGATGACTTTTCCCAAAGAATAAGTTCCGATTTGGCCGATGATGACATCAATTTTATTGATTTCAACATCGTAAACTTATTCGATACATACACTATTAAAACTCCTTCAAAATTAACTGGTAGCATGGCCTTGGTCTTTGGGCAAAACGGATTGCTAAGTTTTGATTATGGATATCAGGATTTTTCCCAGTCGGAATTGCGACCTAATAACGATTCCAATTTCCAAACCGTGAACAACCAAATTGCAAATGAGCTTGGCGGTGTATCTACTTTTAGGGTTGGTGGAGAATATAGATTGGGAATGGTGAGCCTTCGTGGAGGTTATAGATTTGAACAAAGTCCTTATACGAACGGTAATACTATAGATGACCTTAATGGATTTTCTACGGGTATAGGGTTTAATTTTGGTGGTAGCCGATTGGATTTTGCTCTCAGCAGAACGGAGCAGGATATGAACGAAAGACTTTTCGATACTGGTTTGGATACCCCGGCTATGATAACTAGGATAAATACAAATGCCACTTTAAGCTATACCTTGAATTTTTAAATTCATTGAATATTATAAAAAAAGGACCGAATAATTCGGTCCTTTTTTTATCTCTTTAGAGTAAAGTGGGATTGTCTTGTTTTGGCCACCAATATTCCACCATCATCTTCTTCATACTCAAATCGAAACCAATAATCGGTCGATGGCATAGGTCTTCCATTATAATTTCCGTCCCAACTCCCATTACCGCTCAACTGAACGAGCAGCTTGCCATATCTATCAAAAATGTATGTTACAGCATTTGTCAAGGTCTCTACGCCTTTAACATTCCAATCGTCGTTGATAGCATCTCCATTAGGCGTAAAAAATTTGGGGTATCCCACGACCAAAAATTCAATCGGCTCCGTAGTGCCACAACCATTTTTGTCGTTAATGACTACCGTGTTTATTCCAGGGGGTATATCCAAAAAGATAGGGTCATCCTGAAAGACACCATTATTAATGGCATACTCATAATCCCCATCCCCATCTACAATAAATTCAACATTGTTTGCATCAGGATCAACGGATAAATTTGTATCCAAGACCTCTACCCTATCAAGAATAGGCACCCCATAAAAGGTTATTAAAATCCCACCTAAATCAGCAACGGTTGGTGGCGTTCCAGAGGCTGTGGTTATCGTAGCGAAATATCTTCCAGAATTTGGGCTTGTTACTACCAATTCGGCACCGCTAGGTCCTGAGCCAGCTAATGTTCCATCAATCACACCATCATCATCATAATCTACTGTCCATTCTACGCTAGCAATATCCGGCCCTACTGGTGAGTTCAAAGCACTAAGTGTTATATCGGGATCCCCTTCACAAGCCGTAATATCAAAACCTAAAAACTCATCCCTTAGAGTACAATCCAAGGCAGTGTTCTGATTTTCCTGAACGGAATTCCCGGTAAACGTAAGCATAAAAGGTTCCGGGTCACCGTCAAAATTGGTATTGAAATTATTGATAAGAATATAGTAGATTTCCCCAGGTTGAACGTCCAACCATTCATCATAAGTATTTTGGCTACCTATTAAAAAAGGAGCTCCCTCCTGGCCATTTTCGGGATTTACACCAATCCCAGTAAAACTTGTGTTGTTCACCTCATAATTACACCGAATGGGTTCAGATGTGCCATCACCAATAATTGAACAAAAATTTTGACCCCCTATTTCATCATAGGGTCCGTAAACGGCAAAATCCCATTCCGCGGTGGGCGTTGAATTTCCTGCAGACGGCAAAGCCTCAATATCAAAACCAACCTGGCCTCCAGTACCGGCCCTAAAGACAAACCATGAGGTATTGTTCTCTATATTGGCAGAACTAACGCTTCCTTTTTCCAAACAGCCCGTTTGTCTAATAACCTCCGGGTCAAAATCATCAATATCCCCTCCCCCATCGGCAAGCCCCATGATTGGAGCGTCTGCACAAACAGGGATTGCAGTTCTACAGTCTGCTGAGTTCTGGGCATTTGCTTTGCAAAAAAATAGGAGAAAACAACAAATAATACCGAATAATGTTC
>JAUIGC010000124.1 GCA_030429835.1 Bacteroidia bacterium | reverse complement strand
CACTTATAACATAATTTTTTAGATAACGCCGCTTTAGCAATCAATTTTATAAATTAGCGTTTATGGATATACGGACTGAAAACCTACCTTGGATCTTTTACATCAAAAAAAATTAAGTTCCTGTCTTAGCTATGAGCGCACTACTTGAAAAACATATTGTTGAACTTTTGCAGGAGCGAAATGACAAAGCGATTTCCCTATTGTACGACAACTATGGGGATACGCTTCTGGGAGTTGCCAACAAGGTCCTAAGAAATGAGGAACTTGCCCAAGATGTCCTACAGGAAAGTTTTGTGAAAATCTGGAAAAAGGCAGATTCTTATGATCCCACTAAGGCTAAACTTTTTACTTGGTTGTTTCGTATAACTAGGAATACGGCCATAGACAAATTAAGAAGTCTTAATACAAAAACGGATAAGGAAATCCAAATCGATGTTTCTGACGTATATAATTTAGGTATTGAAAGTATTAGACCTGAGTTCATGGATGTTCAAGAACATCTGGATAAGATCGAGGAAAAATATCAGATCGTTTTAGACGCTTTGTTTTTCCAAGGAATGACCCAGCAGGAAGCTAGCGATGAGCTTGATATTCCGCTGGGAACAATCAAATCCAGATTAAAAATTGGATTACGGGAATTGAGGAAAGTTTACGGACCTGCAGTGCTTTTGATATTGTTAAACTTATGATTAAATGAGCCATAGCAACTATTGCTATGTAGCAAAACGATTATTGGAAAATAACATCTGACCGATTTAAAAAATAAGAGATGAAAGATAAAATTAAAAAGTTCTTGGATACCGATTTATTGGAGAACTATTTACTTGGAACCACCACAGATTTGGAGACATTAAAGGTGGAACAATATATAGCCATGTATCCAGAAGTAAGGGAAGCTTACAATGAACTACAGGAAAGCTTGGAGATTTTTGCAAAACTTCATGCCATCAAATCTCCGGAAGGATTGAAGGAAAAAATTACCGCACGTATTAAATCCGAGCGGGTTGGAAGAAAAAAATTCTTCAGATTTGCTATTGCGGCCAGTATCGTGGCTTTAATCTTTGCGGGGTCGTCCTATTTTTATTGGGATCAAAACCAGAATTTACAGGAGGAAAATTCAATGGTCAGCAATAAGATTAAGTTGCTAGAAGCCGATATGAAACAACAATTGGAGGACGTTAGGAACCAATTTATTGTCCTGAACAATCCAAGTACGAGAAAATATAATGTGAACGGCAATAAGAAAGCCAAGGAGTTAAAGGCTGTAGCATACATCAATCCGGTCAAAAAATTGTCCTACATCAACGTGAGCAAATTACCAAACCTTCCTGAAGATCAATGTTTCCAAATGTGGGCAGAGGTTAATGGTGAAATGTTGAACCTGGGTATCATTGAGGAGGCCGGTGACAGTCAAAAATTATTGGCGCTACCTTATGCAGAAAATGCTATGGGTTATATTACTATAGAACCTAAAGGTGGCAACCAAATTCCCTCTGTGGACAATATAGTTGCAAATATTGCCTATTAGAATTAAAGTATAAAGAAGTCTTAAAGCCCCGTAAATTGGGGCTTTATTTTTTTACCTTTGTACTAAAGCAAATTCTGTGAAGAACGATAGTTGTTTTTATATCCGTTGTGTAAAAAAGCGGGATTTTAAAACGACTCATTAATCAGAAATGGTATATAGATTATAATTTGAGTAAAAAAAATTCTCGATTCTCAAAGAAGGACCGATGTCAAATTATATCTGACCAAAACATAAAAATAAAATTTGAACAGATGAAACTTATTTTACTTACCGTTGGACTTCTGGCATTGGCATTCTCTGGAATTGCTATTAAACTATGGGCCAAAAAAGATGGAAAATTTGCAGGAACATGTGCCAGTCAAAGTCCATATCTAAATAAAGATGGCCAAGCATGTAGTATGTGCGGTAAATTACCGGAAGAACAGGATTGTAAAAACGAAGCCATTTCCTAATTAGGAACCATTTAATTTTTTATAGTACTATTGACAGAAGACGTTAATGACATTATCATCCGGGCCAAAGAAGGAAACCAAATAGCCTTCAGTAGACTATTGGACAGGTTTTGGAACGATGTTTACGGTTTCCAGCTAAAACGAACCGAAAACGAAAATGATGCTGAAGACATTACCATACAAACATTCTCCAAGGCGTTTGACAAAATAAACACCTACGATGATAGATTTTCTTTTAAAACTTGGTTGATTACCATATCCAAAAACATCCATATTGATCTGGTCAGAAAAAGAAAGAAAAATCTTTTGGACTCCCAAAGAAATGATGACGCGATAAAAGGTGTACATGACGATGCCTTGTCCATGGAAGACCAACTTATACAAGAACAAAATTTGGCCAATTTACTTCGTGATATCAAAAGTTTAAAACCCCATTATCAGGAAGTCATAAACCTTAGGTACTTCAACGAGCTTAGTTACGCAGATATTGCGGAAAAACTTAACGAGCCCATCAATAATATCAAGGTAAAAATACTTAGGGCTAAAAAGCTCTTGGCCGAAATTATTAGAAACAGAAGGCAGAAAGATTAATGAGATATAGATTTAATTTTGGCCTATTTTCACCATTGAGCATTACACTATTTACTTCGTATATTTGTAAAAAAAATAGGCATGTCCGTAGCAGTTAAAGAAAATGTGGCACCTCCCAAGGGAAAACCAAAATGGTTGAGGGTAAAACTTCCTACAGGAAAAAAATATACCCAACTCCGTGGTTTGGTGGAAAAGTATGATTTACATACGATATGCACATCAGGGAGTTGTCCAAATATGGGAGAATGTTGGGGAGAGGGAACGGCTACCTTTATGATTCTCGGAAATATTTGTACAAGGTCCTGCGGTTTTTGTGGTGTTAAGACAGGACGTCCAGAAAATGTGGATTGGGCCGAACCGGAAAAAGTAGCCCGTTCCATTAAAATAATGGGCATTAAACATGCTGTTATTACTTCGGTAGACCGAGATGACCTGAAAGATATGGGGTCAATCATTTGGGCAGAAACGGTGAAAGCCATTAGAAGAATGAACCCGAATACGACATTGGAAACACTGATTCCAGATTTTCAAGGTATTGAAAAACATCTGAACAGGATTATTCAAGTTTCCCCAGAGGTTGTTTCCCACAATATGGAAACCGTTAAGCGATTAACAAGGGAAGTACGGATACAGGCCAAGTATGAACGAAGTTTGGAAGTGCTAAGGTATTTGCGGGCTAACGGTGTTAACAGAACAAAATCGGGTATTATGTTAGGTCTTGGAGAGCTGGAAGAAGAAGTGATTCAGACTATGCAAGATTTAAGGGATGCGAACGTGGATGTAGTGACGATTGGACAATATTTACAACCTTCCAAAAAACATCTTCCAGTTAAAGAGTTCATTACTCCAGATCAATTTAAAAAGTACGAGGAAATTGGGCTTGAAATGGGGTTTAGGCATGTAGAAAGTGGGGCTTTGGTAAGATCTTCTTACAAGGCTCATAAACATATAGATTAAAATTGACTTCCTTATAAATTGAAATCCGTAAAGAATTCAATTTAATTGCCCTGCCAATGGAGAAAATTAGAATAGGAATCAATGGTTTTGGAAGAATAGGCAGAACTTTATGCAGGCTTATACAAAATCATCCTAATATCCAAGTCGTTGCTATCAATGATCTCGCAGATGCGCAAACTCTTTCCCACCTACTTAAGTACGACAGTATTCACGGTATTTTTAACGGTACGGTAGACTTTACGGAAAACTATCTTGTGATTAATGGGAAAAAAGTAAACCTTACAAACCAATCGCATCCCAAGGATATTAATTGGGGTGCCAACAAAGTAGATTTGGTGGTTGAATGTACAGGTAAATTCAAAACCAGGTCTAGCCTGGCACATCACCTTGAAAATGGGGCGAAAAAAGTTATTCTTTCGGTACCGCCAACAGACCAAGGTATCAAAATGATAGTATATGGTATAAATGAGCATATATTAACTGAAAGGGACGATATCATATCCAACGCCTCTTGTACCACCAACAATGCCGCGCCAATGATTAAGGTTATAAATGACCTTTGTGGCATAGAGCAAGCCTATATTACCACGATTCATTCCTATACCACTGATCAAAGCTTACATGATCAGCCCCACAAGGATTTAAGAAGAGCCAGGGCGGCCGGTCAATCCATAGTACCAACTACGACAGGAGCTGCAAAAGCTTTGACCAGTATCTTTCCAGATCTGGAGGATGTAATTGGTGGTTGTGGAATACGGGTTCCCGTTCCCAATGGTTCTTTGACAGACATTACTTTCAATGTAACAAGAAATACCTCCATTAAAGAAATTAATGATACTTTTGAAAAGGCATCCAAAAATGAACTAAAGAACATTCTTTACTACACAGAGGACCCAATAGTATCTATTGATATAAACAATAGTTCCTATTCTTGTACGTTTGATTCTCTAATGACCTCTGTTATTGGTAGAATGGTAAAAATTATAGGTTGGTATGATAATGAAACTGGATATAGCAGTAGAATTATAGACCTAATAAATTTAATAGTAACGAAAAAGTACGTTTGAGAAAGAATTACTTTCATAAGAAACTTTTAAAACTTCTTTCACTATTTGTTTTATTGGTAGTGGTACTACCTATCTATTCACAAGATTCCGTACCCGTAAAGAATATGGATCCGTATTTTGATGAAGCCCGTAAACTGAGAAACCAAAATAAAATTGACCTGGCTTTGGAAACTTTGGACAAAGCGGCCGAAGAAGCCGAAGAGGAAGAGGATTTGAAAGGGCTGATTGATTGTTACCATGAGCTTGCAATTCTCTACTTAAAGTTGGATAGGGAAAAGGACACCCAATTTTATTGGGACCGAACAAGTGTCTTACTTGCCGATATTGCTTACCCTTATGGTGATGCCATACACAAATATATTGAAGCAATCCTACTTTTTAGGGCGGATCAAAGCTATCAGGCGCTGTTCATGTTGAACGAAGCAAAACAGCTGAACAATGACCGAAACTTTTTCAACAACATTTTACTTACCGAAGCCATGGTATACATGAAGTTGGAAAAATACGATAGTGCAGCAAAAAACCTGAATTCCTTAGTCGTTAATACAGATATTTATGAAAAGGACTATTTGTCCACGCGAGCCTATCTGGGTTTAGCAGAATTATACTTCAAAACCAAAAATTTTGAGGAAAGTGCCAAAAATGGCGAAGAAGCCCTGGCCCTTGCAAATACCAATGGTTTCTTTTCTGAAATTAGACACGCAAATGCACTACTAGCCAAAGTCTATAATCAGTTAGGGGCCTATGAAAAGGCTTTGGCCAATAGCACTAACTTATTGGACATTCAAGATTCGCTGTTCACTATAGAAAAAGTTAGGGTAGAAGCAAAAACAGCGGATAAAATTAGGGACGATTATAAAACCGAAGAAATAGCACGGCAACAAAGTACCATTCAGGAACTAAAGGAGTCCCAAAACCGTTCAGAATTGACCGCAATTTTGACATCTGCCTTTTTGATCATTATCTCATTATTGGCAGTTTCCCTCTACAGAAACAATCAAATCAAACTAAAAACAAACGATCTTCTACATACTAAAAACAGAGAACTTCAAGTTGCCAGGGATGGTGCAGTGCAAGCCATGGAGGCCAAAACTAACTTTCTTTCGACCGTTAGCCATGAACTTAGGACACCTCTTTATGCCGTTACCGGACTCACACACCTTCTGCTGGAAGAAAACCCTGCAGAACACCAGAAAGAACATTTAAAGGCTCTGAAGTTTTCCGGAGATTATTTGTTGAATTTTATAAACGATATTTTGCACATCAATAAAATTGATGCCAATAAGCTGGAACCCTTAAACATGGAGTTCAACCTTAAAAAGGTCATCAATGAAGTGATGGATTCCTTGCAACAGAGTGCAAAGGAAAATAAGACCAAGTTGATTTTGGATTACGACAATGAAATTCCAAATCATCTGATGAGCGATCCTTTAAAACTTTCCCAAGTTTTTATGAACCTCATTGGCAACGCCATAAAATTCACCAGAGGTGGTATTGTTGAGGTGATTTGCAAGTTGAAAGAGAAAAATGGGGAGAAGGTTACCATTTATTTTGAGGTCAAGGATAACGGAATTGGTATTTCAAAGGAAAAGCAGCAAAGCATTTTTGAAGGATTTGAGCAAGGATCCATTCAAATCAATAGAGAGTATGGAGGTACTGGTCTGGGCCTGACCATTGTAAGAAGTCTTTTGGGTCTATTTGAAAGTGAAATTGAACTCAAGAGCAAGCTTGGAGAAGGTAGCTCCTTTATATTTGAGATTGATATGACCAGTAAAGACGATCTTTTGGATGAAGTTTCTTTTGAAATTACCAAAGGTGAATATGAATTTAAAGGTCTCCATATCTTGGTGGTCGAGGACAATAAGATCAATCAGGTAATTACCAAGAAAATGCTCAACAAAAAGGACATTTCCTGTGACATAGCCAGTAGTGGTGAAGAAGCAGTGACCTTGGCACAGGAAAACGTTTATGATGCAATATTAATGGATATTCATATGCCGGGCATTAGTGGTGAAGAAGCCACCATACAGATTAGAAAATTTGACCAACAAACCCCAATCATCGCGTTGACCGCCATTTCTTTGGACGACAGCGTGGAAAGCTTTTACGCTGCCGGTTGCAACGATGTAATCACCAAGCCTTTTAAGCCTGAAATCTTCTATCAAAAAATTGGTGAAAATATATTCGACAAGAAAATCAGGACTTCCCTTTCATAATTTCTTCGATTGCTTCGGAAATGATTCCATTCCCATCATCCATAAACCTATGTTTCACTTGTAAGTAATAAAGATTGGGGATTCTTTTTCCCAACCGTACATAGTCCTTTTCCGTAGTTACAACAATCTCTTTTCTCTTCAGGGTTTCTACTTCCCTTTCAGAAAAAAAGTGATGGTCTCCAAAGGCCAAATGATCAAGGTCCAATCCTATATCCTTTAAATGGTTTACTAAGGGCACAGGATTTGCTATCCCGGTCACCAAAGTAATTTTCCTTCCCTTTAGTTCCTCAACTTCCAAATGGTCCAACTGCCCATGGACCATATTGTCATATTCAAAATAGCTAAAGAGTACTTTTTGGTGCTTTTTGGGTTTTAATTTTTTCTTTATCTGTTCTTGATCATCTTTAGATAAATCTTTTGGACACTTGGTTACTATGATAATATCAGCCCTTCCAGCGGCCTTTTTACTATCTCGCAAATTACCTGTTGGTAGATACCAATCATCCACATACAAATTGCCAAAGGATGTTAACAAGAGAGAAAAATCCGGTTTAACCTTTCTATGTTGGTAGGCATCATCCAACAAAATGAGATTAGGGCTCACCTGTTCGGACAATTTCTTAATACCCTCCCTCCTATTTGCGTCTACGGCTACCGTAATATCCTTGAATTTTTGATGAATTTGAAAAGGTTCATCACCAAGTTTCTCCACCGAGGTGCTTTCATTTGCAAGTACAAAGCCAGCTGATTTTCTTCTATAGCCTCTACTTAAAACGGCAATTGTGTAATGAGGTTGTAATAATTCGATAAGAAACTCCGTCATCGGAGTTTTGCCCGTCCCTCCTACAGTTAAGTTGCCAATACAAATGGTAGTTGTATCGAACTTTTTAGAAATTAAAATATTTCTATCATACAAAAAATTACGAAGATGGACCACAGCGCCGTAAAGTAGGGAAAATGGAAAAAGAAGTTTTCTAAGCAGTTGCATTAGAACGAAATTATAATATTTTATCTTTGACCACCTTATAATTTATTGAAAATGACGGTTAAAACAGTTGCCCAAATTCTGGAAGAACTTGCTCCCTTAGACCATGCGGAGGATTTTGACAATGTAGGTCTCTTGGTTGGGGATAGTTCCATGACCGTAGATGGAATTTTAGTAACCTTGGACACTATTGAAAGCGTTGTGGACGAGGCAATCGCAAACAATTGCAACCTTATCGTAAGCTTTCACCCCATTATTTTTAACGGACTAAAAAAAATTACAGGGAAGAACTATGTGGAGAGAACTGTTTTGAAGGCAATTCAGAATAACATTGCCATTTATGCGATACATACTGCCTTGGACAACTCTCCAGATGGGGTCAATGCAAAAATTTGTGAAGTATTAGGCCTTACAAATACAAAAATACTCATTCCTAAAAGGAATACCATAAGAAAGCTCAATACCTATATTCCCACTGCGGCTGCGGACAATCTTAAAGAAAAGCTTTTTGAGGCCGGTGCGGGAAATATTGGAAACTATAGTCACTGTAGTTTCACCCTTGAAGGTACCGGAAGTTATAAGGCAGGGGAGAACAGCAACCCGACCATTGGGGAAATAGGCAAGACCCATTTTGAAAAAGAGACCATGGTCTCCGTGACCTACCTTAGATTTTCCGAAGATAATATTTTGAATGCCTTAAAAAAATATCACCCCTACGAAGAAGTGGCTTATGAAATATATTCCTTAGAAAACAAAAACCAAAATTTAGGTATGGGAATGATAGGGGAATTGGAGGAGGCAATACCGGAAATGTCTTTTTTAAAGCATTTAAAAAAAACAATGGAAGCACAAGTTGTAAGGCACTCTTCATTAAGGAACAAACCCATTAAAAAAGTAGCGGTTTTGGGTGGTAGTGGCGCATTTGCCATAGGTGCCGCAAAAGCTGCGGGTGCCGATGTTTTCGTGACCGCAGATGTGAAATATCACCAGTTTTACGAGGCTGAAAATAAAATGGTAATTGCCGATATTGGACACTTTGAAACTGAGCAGTTTACAAAAAACCTTTTAGTTGATTATCTTACGGAAAAAATTCCTAATTTTGCAGTCCGTTTATCGGAAAGTATAACAAATCCCATCAAGTATTTTTAAATATGGCAAAAAAAGAAGATTCGTCTGTAGAAGCAAAGTTAAGGGCGTTGTATGACCTTCAATTAATTGATTCCAGAGTTGATGAAATAAGAAATGTACGAGGAGAGCTACCTTTGGAAGTTGAAGATTTAGAGGATGATGTACTTGGCCTAAAAACAAGACTGGATAAGCTTAAAACCGATTTGGAAACCATCAATTATGAAATCGGTGCCAAGAAAAACCTTATTGAGGAAGCAAAGACCTTGATAAAAAAATACACGGAGCAACAGAAGAATGTTAGGAACAGCCGTGAATTCAATTCCATTAGTAAGGAATTGGAATTTCAGGAATTGGAAATCCAACTTGCCGAGAAAAACATCAAGGAATTCAAGGCACAAATAGAGCAGAAGAAAGAAGTCATCGCCGAGACCAAGGAGAAATTAACGGAACGTGAGACACACCTTAAACACAAAAAAGGTGAGTTGGATGCCATCTTGGCCGAGACTGAAAAAGA
>JAUIGC010000123.1 GCA_030429835.1 Bacteroidia bacterium | reverse complement strand
AAAAAACCTAGCTAAGTAAATAATATCTTAAAAAGAATTAAGGAAAGTTTAATGTTCTCATTAAACTCCCAATTTTAACCCTAAAGAATTGATTGGCAGTCAAAATAATGTAATTTTGCCTACTGCTTGTGAATATTGTGCGCAGTGCGCACAAAAAATAAACTGATTATGTTCAAGAAAATTTCGGCCATTTTTCTCATTATTTTTTCACTTTCCTGCTCACAGGAAAAACCACAAAGTAATGAACCAATAAATGTTACGGCAGAAGATTTACATAACTCCATTGATAAGGTGGTGGAGATAATGATACATGATATTTTTTCCCCGCCTGTGGCCAGTAGAATATTCGCGTATCCCAATATTGCGGCCTATGAAATAGTAGCACAGGTTAATCCGGAATATAATTCATTGGCTGGACAGGTAAATGAACTTACCCCAATACCTAAAATAGACTCGCTTCCAAATGTAAATCCTAATTTGGCGGCATTGATTGCACACATGAATATTAGTAAGCAGTTGATATTCTCCGAGGATAAATTCGAAGTATTACAAGATAGCCTTTTTAATAAATGGCAAACCACTAACAAGGTCGAATTTGAAGCCTCTAAAGCGTACGGTGAAAAAGTTGCGGAACATATCAAAAAATGGATGGGCAAGGACAATTATAGCCAAACCCGTACCATGCCAAAATTTACAGTAAATACAGAAGATCCAGCAAGATGGCAGCCCACCCCTCCTGCCTATATGGATGGCATCGAACCACACTGGAACAAGATACGTCCCTTCTTTTTGGATTCCGCTGCACAGTTTAAGCCGGTGCCTCCTCCGGCCTTTTCCATGGATAAGAACTCTCAATTCTATAAGGAACTCCTGGAAGTTTATGAAACGAGTAATAGGATTACGGCAGTGGGTGATACTTCGGAAGAAGTGGCAATTGCCAAATTCTGGGACTGTAACCCTTATGTATCCGTAACCCGTGGACATTTGATGTTCGCAACCAAAAAGATTACTCCAGGTGCCCATTGGATTGGTATTACAAAAATAGCATGCAGGAATACCGAAAGTGATTTTCAGAAATCGGTGTACGCATATACCAAAACCTCCATGGCCATCGCCGATGCATTTATTAGTTGTTGGGATGAAAAGTATCGAAGTAACCTGATTCGTCCAGAAACTTTGATCAATCAACACATTGATGAGAATTGGGTCCCGATCCTGCAAACACCTCCTTTTCCAGAATATACGAGTGGACACAGTGTGGTCTCCGGTGCTGCCGCTACCGCTTTGACCGATATTTTTGGAGATGATTTTAGCTTTGATGACGATACGGAATTACCCTATGGACTTCCTGTAAGAAGTTTTGAGTCCTTCAATCAAGCAGCAGATGAGGCCGCAATAAGTAGAATGTACGGGGGCATTCACTACAGAGCCGCTGTAGAGGTTGGTGTGGGGCAAGGCCGAGAACTAGGTGCATTACTTATCGACAAAATTAAAATGAAAAACGACAATTCCGTCGCGGCAAATCAGGAGTAGTTTAAATTTAGATTCGTAAATTCATACGTTCTTATCAATATATTTCCAATATGGTCAGAACGTGTCTTTTATTTCTATCCTTCACAATTTTTTCCTGCACAAACTATGGACAGTTAAAAATAATTACGGATTTACCTGGAAGCCTTAAGGAAAACTCTGGTATGATAAGCCTTAACGACTCTACTGTTTGGATTGTTGAGGACGGGGGAAATAAGGACGAATTATATAAAGTCGATTTTAAGGGTAATATCCTGAAGTCCCTTAAAATGAAGAACGGGGACAACGACGACTGGGAAGACCTTACCAAGGACAGGTTAGGAAACGTTTATATTGCGGACTTTGGAAATAACAATAATAGCAGAAAGAACCTTACCATTTATAAAGTACCCAATCCTGAAATTGAACCTGGGGATAAAATCGATGCAGAAAAAATTGAATTCAATTATCCGGAACAAAAGGAATTCCCTCCAAAAAAGTCGGAACGCTTTTTTGATGCCGAGGCACTCTTTCACCATGGCAATAAACTTTTTATAGTCACTAAAAATAGGTCTAACCCATTTACCGGAAAGGCTTATATCTATAGCGTGCCAGATGTAAAAGGAAAATACGATGCTACTTTGTTATCCGAAATCAATTTATGCTCAGATTGGAAAACCTGCCAAATTACAGGTATTGACATTTCCCCAAGTGGAAAAAAGATCATTGCCCTTACTTATGGCAAACTTTTTATTTTTACGAATTTTACTTGGGACGACTTTTCCAAGGGAAAAATAGAGGAAGTAGATCTAGGGGTTAGAACGCAATTGGAGTCCATCTGTTTTATAGATGAAGATACCATATTAATATCCGATGAACGTTCTCACGGAACGGGCAATAATCTTTATTCTTTGGATTTGAGCAAGGTAGACCCCATTAAAAACCAAATCCCAGTCCAAAGGTAAAGCGCGGGCCTTCGTCCCCATAAAACAAAGCCGTATTCAAAGTGAGAATATCTGAACCGTTGAGAAAGAATCCGCCACCAAATGATGTATGCCATTGATTGGAAGCAATACCTGGTGACCACACCCTACCATAATCAAATCCTCCAAAAACACCCAAAGAAGTGGGCAATATCCTGGTTTTCATTTTCCTTAAACTATACCTAATGTCAGTGTTTTGGTAGTAAGATGCCTTGCCAGTAAATCTTTGATTTCTATACCCTCTTAAACCGTCCATTCCACCGATTGTAGCGGCTTGGTAGAATTCATAACCATTGCCCATGTTAAGATGGCCTTTCCATTTGGTTGCCAATACCAAACGACCACTGGGAATCAATTTATAATCAAAGGAAATACTGGGTATGAAATAACCAAAATTTCTTCCCTCCCCGTCCATATTATTTTTGAAACCTACCTCGATTGAGGTCGCCATACCCATAGTGGGAAAGCTCTTGTTGTCATAATTTTGGTAGGAGTACCTACCATGAATTCCGGCAAAACTATTTTCAGTTTCCTGACCGTTTTGTTGATAAAACGTGTTAATGAACCTATTGGCGGTCTCCTCGACTTCTATAGCTTCATAGGAAATCCCTAGTTGAAATTTTGCGCCTAAAGAACTCCTCCATACCATGGATGGAGCAAATTCAAAGTTTTGAATACGCACCCTGTTATAGTCCAACCCAAGATCATCGTCAAGATTTTCAGTATTGTTTCCAAATCCAAAAAAATTGATTGCGAAATTAGGAGTGGTAAATCTGGTTTGCAGCTCCAAGTTCCAATGCTCAAATACATTTGCGAATTCCCCATTATATTGCAGCTCAAAACCACTGGTGGCAAAATAATAGGCAGCCCTAAAGGTATGCTGCTGAGTAAAAGGGTTTTGACGAAATCCATTATAGGTATAAGTATCCAAAAAACCTATCTTGATACCGTCATCTGGATTAAAACCTATAGTGGGCAATACCTGATTGTTACTACTTCTAATATTTAAAGGATTATAAGTGTTTACAGAATAGTCATCCGTCAACCTAATCTTTGCGTTGTTTCTTTCCTCAAAAGTATTTTTCTTGCTTTTATAATCATAGATGGCAACTCCCCTGCCATTCTTTACCCTATATATATCATTATTCTGCCCACCTATTATCCTTACCTTGATTCCTTTATAATTGTTAGGGTTTTCCACTTCAAAAATATCATCATCGTCCAGACCATAAACCCAAATTTCATTGGTACTGGAAGTGTTGAAAATCTTATCAAAAAATTTCTTTTTTTTCTCACCATCGATTATTCTAAAACCCTTCACTTGGGTCCTACGGTCATCCAACCGGGTTATCACAAACCAATCATCCTTATCGGTACCTACTACTGTCGCAAATTTGTTCAATACACTAAAATATTGTGTGGCCGTGCTTTCCACATTTTGCAATCTTGACCATAGAACTCTTTTAATTTCCTGCACGCCTGCATCCTGAACTTCCTTGGGGAACAAGGAAAATGCCTCATCAATAGCATTTTCATCCAAATGTTGCCTCAAAAATTTAGCTTGTTCCTTCCAATCTTCTAAGGTACTTTCAGACAATAGGGCCAAATCTAGAACGTAAGTCTTTGGGGATGAATTAAACCCTTTTACACTTCTAATTTCAGCATTAAACCCTTCCATTAACCTAAGACCTGGGATAATCCGTGTGGCTAGTCCCATTAAAATACCATCGCCCATTTGGGAGTAGGCCTGGTCTCGGTCCCTTGGAACAGGTCTATATATGACCTTGCCATTTTCCTTAAATTCCGCCCACCTCCATTGATCCACGTGTCTGTCCCAGTCACCAATGACCATATCAAACAATCTCGCCCTAATGTAAGCATCTGCGTCCACCTCATATTTTTCATCATCACGAAGATCTTCCAGCATGGAATCCGTACTTTTTAACTCATTGGAATATCCAAAACTTTCTAAATCACCATGTCCGTCACCAGCATGTTCCTCAATCATATAAAGTTCATCACCAAAGACATCATTATATTGCCCCAAGGCATCTTGTTTGGGGATGTAATAAAGTACGGGGTTGGTATGTAGTATTCCCACGGCATCAGAAAGTCTACCGATAGTGAATGGTGCATAGGGATGGGACCCGGTATAAAAATCAGCCAACAATTCCTTGGTATAGGTATCCTTTAAATCTTCCATGACATATTGCTTTTGAAAGGCCATGGACTGCAAATAGAGTTCCGGTAATTTTCTTAGGGCCCGCATTACATATTCCTTACCGGAAGAATGCCTTAGACGTAATGATTTAGATTGATGCCCCCCTCCTTTTTTGACCGGTTTAAGCCCTCCAAAAAGTGTATCTATATAAACCACGGGGGCGGTTACTTCCCGTCCATAATAGTTGCGGTAACGTTCTCCCCAAATCGCTTTAAAAAACCCAGATTTATTAATCTCTTCCTTGGTATAGACCGATGCTTTCACTTCCTTGTCCGTCACTTTTGGGTATAGGGTATCTATTTTTTGTGCATCTGGAGGTAATACCGACGAAGTAAAAAGAAACTCCTCTTCCCCATCACTTCCCACGCCATAGTATCGTACTCTTGAGGAACCGTCAGAATAAACCTCCAACGTGGCATAGCCCATTCTACCGGTTGAAAATCGAGAGCCGTTAAGCAATCTAGTATCCCCTTCCTTTGCTCCTGATCCGCTTACAATCTGTGGTATATTGTTTTCAACAATATACTGTAAGGTATGCTCATGTCCGGAAGCAAAAATCACTTTATCCGAAAATTGGGCCAAGGTGGTTACCCGTTTCGCAAGATCCAAATATCTTTTATTTCCCATATCCTCCGTAGAAGCTCCTGAAGTTCGTCTGAGCACATTAATGAAAGTACCAAGACCTGGAAGCGGTACGGGCAAATCCTTAGGATAAAAATGCTTTTTAAAGGAATACTGACCTCCATGAGGACCATAACTGGACATGGGGTGGTGCATGGCGATAACGGTAGTCTTGTCTCTGTGATCTTTTATGGCATCCTCTAGCTCCAAAAGAAACTTCTCCCTACTTTTTATTTCGCATTTATCATTGATATCAGGTCTTTTATCCCAATTGGTCAGATACCATTCCGTATCGAGAACGATGATGGCCAAATCTTCATTTACTTCAATTACTTCAATAGGGCAACCATTTTTGGGTAGGAAAGCATCCTTATCGTCCAATTGTTCCTTAATATACTCTTCCTCCCTATTGAGACCAATAAGACCTTCCGTGTACCAATCATGGTTTCCAGGAATAAAGAGCTTCCTCCCCTTAAAATTGGTGAGTGTTTTCAATTGGGCGTCTAAATGGTTCTTTGCAGTCAAGTAGGCAATTGTAGAATCCTTTGGATCCGGTAGACCGGCCGGATAAATATTATCTCCCAAGAAAATCGCCGTACTATTTTCAGAAGCATTGTCCAGTCTCTTTTTAAAGAGTTTTAAGGCGGGATTCATTTCGTTCAAGGGCGATAGACCCGCATCACCAATAAGATAGAAGGTATGCTGTATTTCCTTATTCAGCACAATATCCTCCGCATCCCTAATATCGGCATATTTAGTCCTATACGTGGCACATCCCGTAATCAATAAAACCAATAAAAGGGCGGTGTAATATTTTTTCATGCAAATGTCACTGAATTCATTTTTTTGTAATTTGGGTGTTCCTAATATTCTTCCATATGTCTGATATCCTTCAGAAATCCCAGAACCACGTCATTGAACTTTTGTCCAAAGAACTAAACCCCAACTACCTATATCATAACTTAAGACATACCCAAAGAGTCGTTAAAAGTACTAAAGAAATCTCTAAGGCATGTGCCCTTTCAGAAAAGGAAATTGAGGTTTTACTCTTGGCAGCATGGTTCCATGATACAGGTTATACGATTGCTACCAAGGGCCATGAAAAAAACAGTTGCATAATAGCAACCAAATTCTTGGAAGAAGAGGGCTACGAGCCCAAGTTAATTTCCAAAATCAATGACTTAATCATGGCAACCGAAAAGGATGCTGTTCCAAATACACTGGAGGAAAAAATCATGAGGGACGCAGATGCTTCACATTTTGCCCAAAAAAGTTATTTGGAAACCTCGGAATTGTTACGGGAGGAACTTAAATTATTGAATATTGCCGACTACACCTATAAAGACTGGGTGGATATCAATATTAAAATGTTTGGCAACCGACATCGATTTTATACGGATTACGCCAAAGAGCACTGGCAAGAAAAAAAGGATGACAACCTTAAAAAACTTGTCCAAGAAAAAAAATCTATCAAAAAGATTTCGAAAAAAGAAGCACTAAAGGCCAAATTCAAAGGGGAAAGTCCGGATAGAGGAATACAGACTTTGTTCAGGGTAACTCTCAAGAATCATATTACATTAAGTGATATTGCGGATACCAAAGCAAATATACTTCTATCCGTAAACGCTATAATAATCTCCCTGGCCTTATCAAACCTTATTCCTAAACTGGACAATCCATCCAATGATTACCTAATTTATCCAACAGTAATCTTTGTGTTATTCAGTGTCATATCCATGATTTTAGCCGTCTTGGCCACCCGACCCAATGTTACCAGTGGGGAATTCACAAAGGATGATGTGGCCCAAAAAAAGGTTAACTTATTGTTCTTTGGAAATTTTCACAAGATGAGCCTCCCGGATTATGAATGGGCCATCAATGAATTGGTAAAGGATAAGGATTATATCTATTCATCCTTGACCAAGGATCTTTATTTTCTTGGAAAAGTCCTTAATAAAAAATATCGATTGCTTCGTTGGACCTACACAACCTTTATGATCGGTATGATTCTCTCCGTGATAGCCTTTGCGGTATCCTTTAAATTTTTTGGCCCGGAGCGACAAATACAGGAGCTCATATCCCAAGTACTATTCCTTTAAGGTGGCCATTAAATCTTCGTAAGTATAGGATTCCTGGGATTCTTGATCAGTTTTGTACAGGATTTCAGCTCTAATGGCCTTTAGACCAGAAACGCCCTGAAGTCCTTCAAGTTCTACGATTTCAACCTTATCGGTAAAGTATTTTTTGTTCCTTAAAAATTTAATGTACCTAAGATACTCCAGCTCGTCCTTTTTCTGGGAGTACACAATGGCAATTTTTCCAGTTTGGGTAAGGCGTTCATTGGTTCCTTTGATATAAGCCTTATCAATGCGTTTTTTTATGACTTCGTATCTGGCATTATAGGTACCGTCCACATCGAATTTTTTTTCATCCATCCTAAACCGAATGGACAATGAGGAACTATAGACCAAAATCAAGGAAGTCGCATCCAAAGGAATCGGCAACTCTGGTTTTAGTTTATAATGTACGTTTTCCATTTCGCACATTACTTGCAACTGCCATAACCTTAAATTATTTAGATACAACGTATTAAAACCGCCATTTTCTGAAATACTTTCCCCAATGTACATATTGTGTTCTACCCCATCCGTTTTGTAGCGCTCAAAATAGTGCGGGAACATTGCCTGTGCATTTTCCTGTTTTTTATCCAGAACAGAAACCAATCTCTTGTTGATCATGGTCACACTTTCATCATAATTTTTTCTATGGTCATAATAGGAACCTGTACCCATGTCTATCCTTGCCTCATAGGCCTGAATATGCTTCGCTATATCGTCATTAGTCTTTTTCAAATGGATGAAAACAGGATCTATTTCCTCCTGAACAAAGTCGAATATCGCTTGCTCGCTATTGGAATATAGCGTTTCCTTGATACTGTCCAAATGGTTGTTTACCCTAAAAATAAGCTCCTCATAAATAGGTAGTCGGTTTTTTGTTAAAGCCTCCTCCAAAACCTGTTTTATTTGGGACAATTGTATCATTAAATCCCTTTGGATGGCCTTGTTTCGAGCCTTTGAAGAGTCTTTGATATCAATTTGACCGTAAAGCGGGTAGACATCCTTGAAAACGATTTCCTTGAACGAAGGCGATCTACTTTCCAATTGGTCCTTGATAAAGTATTTTGCTTCTTCCTGAAACCTCCAGTATACGGAGGAATGTACAGAAGTGCACTCGTTCTGGATGATGGCATCAATTAGGTTTTCTTCCTCAACCTTAGATCTTACGACCGCCGAAACGATATAAGGCATTACATCATCCAATTTGCGTGCATTGACACCGTTCAATTCGTTCTTTCTATTGGAGACCACCTCCAAAACTCCCAAAAGTTCTCCTTCAAAAGCGATTGGTGCAAGAATGGCACTCTTAATTTCCTGATCCTCCAGCACATGATACGGGTCATGACCATTGGATTTCTGGTTGTATTTTTCAACATCGGAAATGGCAAAGTATGCATTCTCCTCTATGAGTTTTTTGTACGAATATTGACAAAGGGCATCGTGACATAATTTAGAGTTTGTCCCATTAAGAAGAAAACTGGTCATATCCTTTCCATAGACAGGTTCAAATTGATCCTTTTTACCATTATAAACCACAAAACCTACTTTGATATCCGGCAATCTAAAAAAGGATCTGAAGGTCTCCTGAAGGTTGCCCATAAACTTTTCGCTAGATCTTTTATCACTGGCTATAAGACTGGACTTTATTTCAGAAATGGAATGTTCTGAGGTAACATCGAACATATTGGCTATGATAAATCCTTTGGCTACAAAACTTTCTGGAGGGATCTTGTCCTTCCAAAGGCTTAAATTGTCCGGGCTCTCCATTAGTTCGTCAATATCCTCCTGTGAAAGTTCCCTTGAATGTTCCGTAGGAAGTATTTCCATGAAATCCGCATTGTACATAATACGGTAATGATGCATAACACCTTTGTCATCTGGGATATCATAGAAGTACGGACGACTAAAATCCAATTCCACCCCATAATGAAACTTAAGAATTATAACGCATCCCATAATATAATCCACCTCAATCTCCTGATTTCTGATTTTGGGCTTATACATGGGGCCTGCCTCTTTAACAATACCCTGAAACCGTTTG
>JAUIGC010000122.1 GCA_030429835.1 Bacteroidia bacterium | reverse complement strand
TAGTACCCCCTGTAATGAGTACTTTCTTTTCTTTTAATTGCATGTTAATCTTTATTGAGTTAGTTCGTTTGAGTGCAAATTGCACTTCAAATTAGAAAAAAAATCAAGTGTAGCTTAAAGAAAACCGTAGTAGATTTAATTATTGTGAAACTCATATTTTTAAATACATTTCTATCCATAAATGGAAAAAATAGTATTAAAAAATTAATAGTTTGGCAATATCGTTTTGGATATAAAAACTCAAAAAAACGGCTTTCCAAGTAGGGATTTAGAACAGTCCTAAAAAGGATATAAAATGAAAAAGCCCTGAGAAAATCAGGGCTTTTTTTCTAAGCTATTTTATTGCGCTTACGGTCGTTTTCCGTAAGGAAGATTTTACGAAGTCTTAAATGTTTGGGCGTTACCTCTACATATTCATCCTTCTGAATATATTCTAAGGCTTCCTCCAATGAGAATTTAATTGCGGGGACTATTTTGGCTTTTTCATCGGCTCCTGAGGAACGAACGTTTGACAGTTTTTTTGTCTTTGTAATGTTTACCGTCATATCATCTCCCCTGGAGTTTTCACCAATAACCTGTCCTTCATAAATATCCTCTCCCGGATCCACAAAGAACTTTCCACGATCTTGTAATTTGTCAATGGAATAAGGAATAGCCTTACCGGTTTCCATAGAAACCAAAGAACCATTCTGACGTTGTGGGATATCCCCTTTCATAGGCTGGTATTCCAAAAATCGGTGTGCCATGATGGCCTCTCCAGCTGTTGCGGTCAACAATTGATTTCGTAGACCGATAATCCCTCTGGAAGGAATCTGAAACTCACAAACCATTCTGTCTCCTTTGGCCTCCATACTGGTCATTTCTCCCTTGCGGATTGAAACCATTTCGACGGCCTTACCTGATACTTCCTCTGGCAAATCAATGGTCAAATACTCTATAGGTTCACACTTAACGCCATCTATTTCCTTAATAATTACCTGTGGCTGTCCAATTTGAAGTTCATAACCTTCCCTCCTCATTGTTTCGATTAAAACCGATAAGTGTAGTACACCACGACCAAATACAAGAAACTTATCTGCACTGTCGGTTTCATTGACCCTAAGAGCCAAATTCTTCTCAAGCTCTCTTTCCAAACGCTCCTTGATGTGCCTTGAAGTAACGAACTTTCCGTCCTTACCAAAAAATGGACTATCGTTAATGGTAAACAACATGCTCATCGTGGGTTCATCGATGGCGATGGTCTTTAACCCTTCTGGATTCTCAAAATCGGCCACGGTATCCCCTATTTCAAAACCTTCCACACCCACTAAAGCACAGATATCGCCAGCCTCAACGGAAGTAACCTTTTTACGGCCTAAACCTTCAAAGGTGAAAAGCTCCTTTATTCTAGACTTTACTATATTGCCATTTCTTTTGACCAAAGAGACAGGCTGACCTTCTTTTAAGGTTCCACGTTGTAATCTTCCTATAGCAATTCGTCCTGTAAAGGATGAGAAATCCAAAGAAGTAATCAACATTTGAGTATTTCCCTCCTTGGGTTCAAAAGTGGGTATATGCTCGATAACCATATCCAACAATGGCTCAATATTATTGGTCTCATTGCGCCAATCCTCACTCATCCAATTGTTCTTTGCAGAACCGTATACCGTTGGAAAATCCAACTGCCATTCTTCCGCACCTAGTTCATACATAAGGTCAAAAACCTTTTCATGTACCTCCTCCGGGGTACAGTTTTCCTTATCTACCTTATTTATGACCACACATGGCTTTAATCCAAGGTCGATTGCCTTTTGTAATACGAAACGGGTCTGAGGCATTGGGCCTTCAAAAGCATCCACCAATAACAATACCCCATCTGCCATGTTCAATACCCGTTCCACTTCGCCACCAAAATCCGCGTGGCCGGGAGTGTCAATTATGTTGATTTTGGTATCCTTGTAAACAACCGAAACGTTTTTGGACACAATGGTAATACCACGCTCCCTTTCCAGGTCATTATTATCCAAAATCAAATCGCCCGCATTTTCATTCTCTCGGAACAAACTACAGTGATACATTATTTTATCAACCAAGGTGGTTTTACCATGGTCTACGTGTGCAATAATCGCGATATTTTTTGTTTTGGACATAAGGCCTTATTTTAAGCGCGCAAAGATAGTCTTATTTTCCTTTGTCCCGACCAAACAAATGTTATTTTTATCTTATTGATTTTGAGAATCTTCAAGTTAATATAGGTTAATTTCCTATCCTATCTTTTTCATCTTCTAATCCGGTCTTTCTATTTCGGGCTTTTTTAATCTCATCACGGCCAAAATCATAGGTTAAGCTAAAAGCTACCTGCCTGCTATCACTCCCTCCACTACCATCAATGAACAGGTTGCCAAATTGAGTAGTTCCGCTCCATGGCACGGTGTACAAAATGTCATTGAAAGCCAGTCTTGCCGTGAGTTTATCATTAAAATATTTCTTTTGGAAAGCCACGTTCAAAGAACCCAATGCATTGGTCCGGTACGTACCGCCCCAAACACTTGGCGAACTGTACCATCCGGAAACTTCCATTGTAAAATCTTTGGGCAGATTAAAAGTATTTTGCGCATAAAGACTTAGTGTCTCTTGTTTCACGGGCAAAAATTCTGGACTATTAGCCTTGTAATTGCTCACGTAGGCATTAAGGCTGAAATAAATGTTCCACCACTCTTTTAATTGTTTGGGATATGAGATTCCAAAATTTATGATTTCCTGATCGGCAACATTTCTTGTCGTGAGAAAGTTGCGACTGTTTCCTTCGGCCACGGTAACTTGAGCAAAGAAGTCGGAAATATAGCTATAGCTTAAGGAGGTCGTAAGACGATAATTATAGGTGTGGGAAAACTTAACATTGTCCGTATACTGCGGTTGCAAAAAAGGATTTCCTTTGCTAAAGGACAATTCGTCTATTACGTATTCAAAGGGATTTAAAGACTGGTAGTTTGGACGTTGAATTCGTTTGCTGTAAATAAGTGCAAATTGATTTTTTTGGTTTAGTTGATAGGTCAATCCCCCGGAAGGGAAGAAATTGGTATAATTGCGCTCCACCCTACTATCCTTATTTTGTTGATTGCTTACCAAATTCCCGTCTGAAATCGTATTCTCCACTCGCAGCCCCATCTGCAGGTTCCATTTTTCCCATTTATAATTATAATTGATGTAGGCGGCATTTATTTTTTCGGTGTAATCGAATTGGTTGCTTTGCATGGTGTTCAAAACATAGGCTCCGTTTATCCGATTGAAAAAATCAAAAGTGTTATCCGTATTTACGTAAGAAAACTTAAAACCCAGACCTAATTTTCCTTTAAACAAATCCTGTTCATAATCGGCCTTGAACGTAATAATGCCAATATCAATAGGCGTATTTTGGCTTGTTGCATTCTCACGAATGATTTGCGTTTCATCACCATTAAAATAAACGTTGGGCTGTAGTGCCGTACGGTCACTACTATAAGTACCATAGTCAAAATCCATATTCAGTGTACGGCCAAGCGTATCCGCATATTTATAGTTCAAATTGGCGTTGATATTATAAGAAGTATTGGAGGTGCTATTATTGGAAACCAATACACTGTCATTTTCAATGGTTTCCACTGGCCGAATGGGTGTTCGGGAATTGTTATTTCCAAATCCATTGTTGAAATTTCCATTAAAAATTGCCCCTACCGTACTCTTTTCCGTTGCATAAAAATCATATCCTATTTTAATATTATTGCTATTTTGATCATAAATGCTGTTCGTACGGGCATTAAACTGTGTTCCGGATTGGGTTCTCAATAAGTTTAGAAAATTGCTACTCTTTCCAAATCTGTTGCTATAGGTACCATATAAGTTTCCTTTTTTACCCCTGGTATTAAAATTGATGCTGGAATTATAACGTGCAAAATCCCCCACGGTAATTCCAGTAGTCAAGGAACCGTTGGTACCCAAGCTTTTATCTTTTTTAAGTTTTATATTGATGATACCTGCATTACCCGCCGCATCATATTTGGAGGAAGGTTGCGTGATAATTTCTATCGCCTCTATATCTGTCGATTGAAGGCTTTCCAAATAGTTGGTCAAATCCTGACCTTGTAAAACCGAAGGCCTGTTGTCAATAAAAATCTGTACCCCCGCCTTTCCTTCAACAATAATACCGCCATTATTGTCCACGACTACGCCCGGTGCCTTCCTTAATAATTCAAAAGCACTGGTTCCTGTCGCATTGATGGTGTTCTCCACGTTGAAAACGGTTTTATCGGCCAATACCTGCACCATCGGTTTTTCGGCAACGACCGTAACCTCGTCTAAATTTTCCGTAGCTGCCTCCAAAATAATAACGCCCAAGTCCAAAGGAGCATCATTAAGTACGATTCTCTTGGTATAATCAGCAAAACCAATATTGGAAATGTTGAGAATGTACGTTCCATTGGATGCACTCTTGATTTCGAAAAAACCTTGTTCATTCGTAATAACGGCCTTTACCAGGCTTGAATCTTGCAGTTGATTTAAAGTAACCGCTGCAAAGGGAACAACGTCTTGCTCCTTTGAAAGTACTTTTCCAGTAATGGATTGTGCATGTACAAATCCAAAAGTTGCTAATAGCATAAGAGTGAAAAAAAATCGCATGATTGTTCGTTTTTTGATTTGATTCCAAAATTCATGCTTTGATTCCCCCAGTAAAAGGAAAAACTGATGAATGGACCTATGTAGTGTTAAATGGTCCTTGGGCAATTCACCTGCGTATAGGACAACTCGTCTGAAAGTCCTTTGTAGAATTATAGTACCACTCTACTTTTAGCTTAATACAAAAATTGAAACTATGAAAATTGTAACCTTACTTATCGCCCTCTTGCTCAGTGAATACATGACAGGCCAGGATTATTTTGCGGTCGTGGTCAAAAATGAGAACACCACGTACAATTATCCTGAAAGTGCTAAATTCACGTTGATAGATGAAAGCGGTGGTCAAAAAGTACTAAACAAAGATGAGGCCTTGACCCTAGAAGGCGATTATACCCTATCCATAAAAACACCTTGGAAATCAGCCCCGGAAATCATTAAAAGTGAAGGTGGAAAACTGGAAATTTTCATACTGCCCGTGGAGCGCCGCAACTGGACACAAAATTTTGAAAACGGTTCACAAAAAGTTTGGTATGATAAGCGGGAAACCAAACCGGGATTAGAGCGAAAAGAAATCATGCTTTCGAAGGCAAATCCAAAAAATTATAATCTTCTAGCCGTTTTCAAAAACGGGTTGGTATTCAAATATGAAGACGGAGTGGTCAGGGCTTGGTTGAATGGTAAAGAAGTTGAGGTTACAAATCATTATCTTGTACAAACCCCGGATGGTCTTCTTAAAGCTAGTTTTGATCCGACCGATGGAACATTTTGGTATGTTTTCGATATATAATGAATCAGATAATTCAAAAATGAGCGAGCAAAAAAAGACAACATTTTATAATACCAGATTCAAGGAAATATTGGCCATTTTTCTTTTCTATTTCTTTTTTGCATGGTTATACCGTATTGTCCTCTGGTACAATGGAATGTGGTATGAAGAAGAGGGGATTTGGGGATGGGCCAATTTAAGGGGATTTTGGTTTGCGTCCGGGCAACAATATGCATTCCTGCTATTAGCATCCGTTATTATATGGTTTTTCGGATATTATCTTTTACGGAATAAATCCA
Organism: Bacteroidia bacterium; assembly: GCA_030429835.1. Lineage (GTDB taxonomy): Bacteria > Bacteroidota > Bacteroidia > Flavobacteriales > Flavobacteriaceae > Maribacter. The sequence goes on along the minus strand of JAUIGC010000122.1, from coordinate 3,864 downwards.
GAAAATGGCAGATTATGACCGTTATCCTTTTACTTCCCATAATGACCTATTTGGTAAGGGAAATTAGGTATATGATCGTAGATGCCATGGGGATGAATCGGCTGCAAGGTTCCGGGGCCATTTGGGATTGGTACATTCCATTATTATTTCTGTTTATTCAATTCGGATGTTTTTTCGCCTATCGCTATTTCAGGGAGAACGAACGAAAAATAAAATTGGAAGGGGAGTTAAGACAAGCGGCTCTAAAAAGTGAACTTGCCGCCATAAAAGCGCAATTGAACCCACACTTTCTTTACAATGTATTTAATACCATAAATGCCTCGCTACCCCCTGAGAATGAAAAGACCAGGAATATGGTGGCGCAATTGAGCGATTTGTTCCGGTACCAATTGCAAGCATCGCAATCAGAATTGGTTCCCTTAAAAGAGGAACTAGAATTCGTGAAAAAATATCTAGAACTTGAAAAAGCCAGGTTCGAAGAGCGATTACATATTGATATCAATGTACCCGAAAACCTTTTGGATGAAATGGTGCCACCAATGCTATTACAACCTTTAGTAGAGAACTCGGTTAAACATGGTCTATCCAGTTTGTTGGATGGCGGAACTATATCCATCAACATAAAAAAAATCGATGGCAAATTAATGTTCGAGATTTGTGACACAGGGGTTGGAATAAAGGAAAAGAAAGCGGTATTTGATAAAGGTATTGGGCTTACCAATACCCGTTTACGTCTTCAGAAAATGTATAATTCCCAATTGGAACTTCTTGACAATCAACCGCAGGGTCTAAAAATCAGATTTTCTTTATGAAATGAGGCAACTTAAAAAGATGAAATGTTCAAGAATAGACTATGAAAAATTACATCTGTCCGATAAAGAACAAATAACAAGAAGCAGATGAAAAAAGTATTGATTGCCGATGACGAAAAGGCGGGACGCCAATTGATTAAGGAATATTTACAGGATTTCCCAGATTTGATACTGATTGGGGAGGTCAACAATGGTGTGGATGCGGTAAAGGAAATTAACGAGTTCAGACCGGATTTGGTCTTTCTGGACATTCAAATGCCTGGATTTACTGGTTTTGAAGTGCTTACGCGTCTAGAAGAAATTCCAAATATTATTTTTTCGACCGCCTATGATAAATATGCCCTACAGGCGTTTGAAGTTCATGCCATAGATTATCTGCTAAAACCTTATACCAAGGAGCGTTTTACCAAATCTATTGAAAAACTGAATCAAACTACGGAAAAAGTGGGTTCTCTCACCCAATCGTTGTTAATGGATAAAACAGAATATCCAGAACGGGTATTGGTTGAAAAAAAGGATAAACTTATTACTATAGCCGTAGCGGATATTATATGGATTGAAGCGTATGGCGACTATTCAAAATTGCACACGGCTTTGGATATTTTAGTAAGTAATTATGGAATTTCCGCTTTGGAGGAAAAATTGAATCCAAAATCATTTCTTCGAGTACATAGGTCTTCTTTAATCAACCTAAACAAGGTAAAAGAACTGCATAAATATGGTAAGTCCTACGACATCACCATGGAAAACAATGAAATAGTGAGGGTCAGTAGAGGTTATATGGACGCTATTAAAAAAATAATGCTTTAATTAAAGGTGGGCTTTCTAGATTTACGCTTTGTAACCACCCAACCAAACGTAAAGTTTACCAAAGGACCGTAACCGTTGGGAACACCATCTCCCCTATAATAGCCGGCCCCCAACTCCGCATTAAAATTAAATCCGTTGTTGTATGTCCGCTGTACACCATAGGTAATACCATAAACCCCTAGATTAAAATCATCCGGACCTTCTATGTTTGTAGCCAACCGTACTTGAGAGAAAAAAATGCTCCGGGCTGCGGCAATATAATTTCCAGAATTACCGGAAACATTTTTGTTCATGGCAATTCTTCTATTAAAATTGTGATAATAACGTACCCTTGTATGCAAAGTAAGTCCAACGGCATACCCTTCTTCGTAATTGGCATAACCAAGTCCCAACCCACCAGAGGCACTTACATTTTTAAATAGCCCCAATTCGTAAGTTATTCCAGGGGAAAGTAAATCGAACTTAAATTGATGACGTTCCAGATTTACGATTCCAAAGCCCTTTTCGGTTACTCCCCCACGTTGGGCAAAGGAAGCAATTGCGGTAAATAGAAATAAGATTAAGATTGAATTTCTCATGATGCTTTTGGTCAATGTTGCGACTAAATCTAAAAACAATACCATTGAATAATACTATCTTTATGAAAAATTTATAAGATGGATTTGACCAAGATTCCCCAATTAAAACATACTGATAGTAATAACTTTTTTTTGCTTTCGGGTCCATGTGCCATTGAAGGCGAGGATATGGCAATGCGTATAGCGGAGCATATCGTTACCCTTTCAGAGCAGTTAAAAATACCCTATGTTTTCAAGGGAAGTTTTAAAAAAGCGAATCGAAGTCGCTTGGATTCCTTTACCGGAATTGGGGATGAAAAAGCCTTAAAAATATTGCGTAAGGTCTCGGAGACTTTTAAAATTCCTACCATAACCGATATCCATACAGAACAAGATGCCACCATGGCGGCAGAGTATGTAGATGTGTTGCAAATACCCGCCTTTTTGGCCCGTCAGACCGATTTGGTCGTAGCCGCAGCGGAAACCGGCAAGACCGTCAATATAAAAAAAGGACAATTCATGAGTCCTGAAAGCATGAAGCATGCCGTAAACAAAGTGACGGAAACAGGAAATGAACAAGCGATTATAACCGAACGTGGTGCCATGTTTGGCTATCAGGATATGATTGTTGATTTTAGGGGCATACCCACCATGAAGCAATATGCGCCAGTGGTTTTGGATGTTACCCACTCTTTGCAACAACCCAATCAATCTTCGGGGGTCACAGGGGGTAGACCATCTTTGATAGGAACCATGGCACGTGCTGGAATTGCCGCTGGTGCTGACGGACTGTTCATTGAAACCCATTTTGATTGTGCCAATGCCAAAAGTGATGGTGCCAATATGCTAGACCTGAACTTAATGAAAAAGTTGCTGACGGATTTGACTCAACTGAGACAGACCATAAATTCTTTGGACCAATAAATCAGTGCTAATTTTCCCACTAAACTAGCCATTAACCCTGAATTTTTTTGGGGTCTTTCCTATTTCCCTTTTGAATGCAGCTGAAAAGTGTGTTGCATTTTTGTAGCCAACTTCCTCTGCAATTTGATAGATTGGAATGTCCGTATTTAGAAGTAGGTACTTGGCCTGTTTCATTTTGCGCTCCAAACTATATTGATGGATGGTCATGCCAAAAACACGAAAGAATTCCCGATTCAAATTCGTTTTATTCATCCCAATTTCCTTGGAAAGTACGGAAAGGGATAAATTCAAATGTAAATTATCACCAATCATTTTCTTCACATGGGATAATTTCTTGAGGTTCTGGTGTCCTTTCGTAGAAACACGGGTAAAAACGCCCGACTTGTAGTTAGATATCTGAAGCGCCAGTAGCTCCAACACTTTTGCCATTAAATAAATACGGGCTGCGCCCTCATTAAAATTATAGTTGACCAAAGCATCCAAAACCAACATAACTTTATCCGTAATGGGTAAAACTAGATTGTCATCCACGAGTTCCTTGAACCTGTAATCCTTTGTAAATCCGTGATTGGACAGAAATGAACTTGAAAACCTAATTCTTATTTCCCTATAAGGGGCATTACCCAAAATTTTTAATTCACTGTCTAACGGTCTTACATTAACCAGATAGGAATCACCGCTTTCCAAAAAAAACTCCTTCCCTTTTAAGCTAACCACCTTTTCACCTTCCATTAAAAAGGATAGCTGAATAAAGTCCTCGG
>JAUIGC010000121.1 GCA_030429835.1 Bacteroidia bacterium | reverse complement strand
TGCGCCCCACCTGATAGGTAATTTCATTAAGTACCGTAAATACCTGTTCCGCCTTAAATTTATACGCCATCGCCCATCTGGGGGATTTCGCCGTATAGCCCAACTCTTCTTGGTGCTGAATACTATTAACCTTAACCACCACGCCGTCCGTTTCATAGGGCATACTATGCCTATTTACATCCCAGTGCTCAACAAAATCCATGACTTCCTGGGTATTCTTGCATAATTTGGCCACGGTTGGAACCTTAAAACCCCATTCACGAGCCTTCTCCAACATTTCAAACTGGGTCGATATACCTATATTCCTTCCAACAATACTATACAGAAGACATTCCAAAGGACGCTGGGCCACTAGGGCACTATCCTGCAACTTTAGACTGCCGGACGCCGTATTCCTGGGATTCATATAGGGCTCCTCCCCGTTGGCAATCCGTTCTTCGTTCATTTTCGCAAAACCTTCAAATGGCAATACTATTTCACCGCGAATGTCAAATTTATCAGGATAATTCCCTTTTAATTGTAAGGGAACCGACTTTATGGTTTTTATGTTGGTGGTAACATCATCGCCTTGAAAACCGTCTCCCCGGGTCACTGCCCGTAGTAGTTTTCCATTTTCATAGGTAATGCTAATGGAGGCCCCGTCATACTTAAGTTCGCATGTGTATTCAACCGGGGCATCTCCTAAATTTCGCTGTATTCTTTTTTCCCATTCTTCCAGATCTTCCTTAGAATATGAATTGTCCAAGGAGTACATCCTATGCTCATGCACAATGGTTTCAAAATGTTTGGTCACCATACCGCCCACCCGTAACGTAGGGGAGCTTTCATCATAAAAGTCAGGATGCTGGGCCTCCAAGTCCTGTAATTCCTTGAGTTTCATATCAAACTCAAAATCACTAATGGTAGGTTGGTCCAAAACATAATAGTTGTAATTATGCTCCCTGAGCTCTTCTCTTAAAGCCTTTATTTTATCTTCGATATTCATAGTTTTTACTTCTTGATAGCCTTGATCATTCTGTCATTTCCGAACATATCCCTACGTAATTCAATGTTTTCAAAATCATAATCGCGTAATAATTGGCACGTATCCGCGCCAAGATATTGATTGATTTCAAGATACAACATACCGTTTGGTTTTAGGTTTTTCGAGGTGAATTCCGCTATACTCCTATAAAAAATCAATGGGTCATCGTCCGAAACGAACAATGCTGTTTCAGGCTCATAATCCAATACATTCTTGTTCATTTTATTTTTTTCTAAATATCTAACATAAGGAGGATTAGAAACAACTATATCAAATTTTTGTTTAATATTCAAATTGGTCATGTCAGATTGAAAAAAATGAACATTGGCATCATTATTTAGTGCATTTTCCTTAGCTAATTTTAATGCTTTCCCGGAAATATCGAAACCGTGAACGTTTACATTTTTCAAACGCTTTGCCAAGCTAATGGCAATACATCCACTTCCCGTTCCCATATCCAAAATATCCAAGCTTTCAGAAATTTCAGGCACATCCGAAACTATCCATCGCACCAATTCCTCGGTTTCCGGACGTGGAATCAAGACTCCGGGTCCTACTTTAAATTCCATATCCATAAAATATGCCCTACCCGTAATATATTGAATCGGCCGATTTATTTTTAACTCAGACAATGCTTTAAATAATTTTGTTTCCTCTTGCTTGTCAACCATAAGATTAGGCTGAATTGCCAGAACGAAACGCTCCAAGCCCAAGTAATGTTCAATCAGTAAATAGAAAAAACTGGAAACTTCGTCTTCCCCGTAAATTTCATTCAATTCCTGATGAAAAATCTTTTTAATCTCCTTTAACAGCATCTATAAAGTCTTCAACATCCAGACAGGACAAGAATAATGACCCGTATTACCCATTGGTGCATCAATATATTCAAATCCTGATTTTTTGTACAATTTCTGGGCGTCTTTCATATACGGCATGGTTTCCAGATAGCATTTTTCATAACCAAACTCACGGGCGCGATCCAAACAGACCTCCATCATTTTGGCACCTAGACCTCTACCCCTGGCCTCTTTTAAAAAGTACATTTTTTGTAATTCACACACGTTACCCTCATAGTTCTCCAATTGAGCCACACCGGCGCAACCAATGATTTCCCCTCCATCATCAATCACAAAATAAGTAGCCTTGGGCACATCATAGTTCTCATACATATAATCCAAAGCCTTGTCCGCATAGGCGGTACCCACCTTAGGCACACCCATTTCCACCAAAACCTCCCTAACCACCCGGGCAACCTCTTCATTGTCCCCTGGATTTATTTCTCTAATGTGAACCTCGTTCATTGTGTTTACCCATTAGGCTTTAAAGTGCTATTTTTGATTTGTGAAGATACACGAATTGAGCAAAAACCTAAAACGCAATTTTCAATAATCTAACCTGTATGACTGGATTTACAAATCGCTCCAATTCGGAACTATCGGTGGATGAACTTTATATGCGTCGATGCATAGAAATTGCAAAGAATGGTTTGGGTCAAACAGCACCAAACCCCATGGTAGGGGCCGTAATTGTCTATGATGGCCGTATTATTGGGGAAGGATTTACCAGCACATATGGCGGCCCTCACGCCGAGGTAAATGCCATTGATTCCGTTAAAGATAAAAGTCTGCTTCACAAGTCCACCTTATACGTTACCCTAGAACCTTGCTCCCACTATGGCAAAACCCCCCCATGCGCAGATCTTATCATCAAACATAGGATACCCAAGGTCGTTATTGGATTGAAGGACCCGCATGAGAAGGTTTCCGGAAGAGGAATCCAATTGCTTGAGGAGGCAGGTTGTGAGGTGACCATAGGTGTATTGGAGAAGGAATGCCGAGAGCACCATAAACGCTTTCTAACCTTTCACGAAAAAAAACGCCCCTATATAATCTTAAAATGGGCCCAAACCTTAGATGGTTTCATAGCACCTACAAAGGAAATGCGTAAGGAAAATCCAGCCCCTTTTTGGATTACGAACGAATATTCCAGGCAACTCGTGCACAAATGGCGTAGTGAAGAACAAGGTATTTTGGCGGGTACGAATACAGTGTTGGAGGACAACCCGAAACTAGATGTGAGATGGTGGACAGGAAGACACCCTATTCGGATTATTATCGACAGAAATCAAAAAATACCGATGGGTTTTCATGTTTTTGATGGAATTTCACCTACCATATTATTCACTTTAATAAAAAATTCAATTAATGATTATGAAAATATTGATTTAGTGAATATTAAAAAAATTTATAATATGCCTTTAGACATGTCTAAAAAATTATATGAACTAAATGTTCAGAGTGTTTTTGTTGAGGGAGGCGCCAAAACGATACAAAGCTTTATCAACGAAAACCTTTGGGACGAAGCACGAATTTTTACAGGAAATACTTTCTTTGGAGACGGTTTATCAGCACCCCTCCTAGCGGGCAGAATTATTGAGGAAAAAAATATACAAAATGATCTTTTAAAAATATTGAGAAATGATCAAGAACATCATCTTTGATTTCGGCGACATTTTTTTGAACTTGGACAAGCCGGCGGTCTATAGAAATATGGAGGCATTTGGATTTGAGGAAATGACAAATGAGATGGACACCTTGGCGAAACAATACGAAACCGGCCTTGTCACCTCCAACGAATTTATTAAAACGCTAAATGCACTCTACCCCAAAGCGACGGAAACGGATTTGATTGTCGCATGGAATTCCATTCTCTTAGATTTTCCAGAATACCGTTTGGAATTTTTAGAGCAGCTAAAAGAGAAAGGTACATACAGATTGTTTTTGTTGAGCAACACCAATGACCTACATATCGAGCATGTATTAAGGACCTTGGGCGAAACCCGTTTTGAAAGGTTTAGGTCATGTTTTGAAGGTTTTTACTTGTCCCATGAAATAAAAATGAGAAAACCCAATACCGAAATTTACGAATACGTCCTTGCCCAGAATACTTTGGCGCCTGAAGAAACCCTATTTATAGATGACACCAAAGAGAATACCGATAGTGCTAAAAAACTGGGTATTCAGTGCTGGAATTTACAGGTGGGCAAACAGGACATCATTGAACTTACCCAAAGGTTATAATGGAATATTTGGCACTTAGTGTATTAGCGTCCAGTCTGATATTTGTGATTTTCAAACTCTATGATAGGTTTAAAATCCAGACCCTTAACGCTATAATCATCAATTATGTAATTGCTTGCCTTGTAGGCCTTTATTCCTTTCAAGGAAACCTGTCAGCGTCCGAGGTAACGGCCAAACCTTGGTTTTGGGGCACTGTTTTCATGGGCATACTGTTTATAGCAGTCTTTAATTTAATGGCGGCCACATCGCAAAAAATAGGAGTGTCCTCAGCATCCGTGGCAACGAAAATGTCCTTGGCCATACCGGTCGTTTTTGGGATTTGGATGTACGGAGAACGTTTGGGACTTTTTGAAATTATCGGCATTTTACTTGCGCTGGCGGCCGTTTATTTAGCGTCCATGAAAAAGAAGAATGTGCTATCCCACACCTATTTATTATTTCTTCCTATTGCCGTTTTTTTGGGTTCCGGTATTATAGATACCTGCATTAAATACGCACAGGCATTTTATGTGCCGGAGCAAGAATTTTCCTTATTCTCCGCCTTGGTTTTTGGTTCAGCTGCCTGCGTTGGTATTCTTTTCCTTACCGTCAAATCGATTAAAAAACCTTTGCGATTCCGCCTAAGGGACATCATTGGGGGATGCTGTTTAGGAGTTCCAAATTATTTTTCTATATACTTTTTAATGAAGTCTTTAGATAACTCTATTTTGAATAGTGCTTCAATATTTACAATTAACAATGTTGCCATCGTTATGCTTTCTACGTTAGTAGGTATCGTTTTGTTCAATGAACGCATAAGTGCCAAAAATTGGATCGGGATAGGGCTGGCCGTAATTAGTATTGTTTTGGTCGCGCTTGGAGGCTACAACCTAAACACATTGATCAACTAAATCGGCAATGGAAAAGGAAAGCGCTACATATAAGACCATTGTACAACCCTCCGAAGAAATACTTTACAAGGAGCGCAAAAGCAAATTTTATGGGTATGCCTTTCCAATACAAAGGGAGGAAGAAGTAAAACCCATCATTGAAGATCTTAAAAAAAGACACCCTACCGCAAACCATGTTTGCTATGCTTGGCAATTGGGCGTAACGGATATCTCATACAGAGCAAATGACGATGGAGAACCAAATAATTCTGCAGGAATGCCCATATATGGTCAAATACAATCTTTTGAGGTAACCAACATACTGATAGCCGTGGCTAGGATATTTGGTGGCACAAAACTAGGCGTCGGTGGGCTGATTTCTGCCTACCGGGAAGCGGCCAAAATGGCTTTGGAAAATTCGAGGATTGAAGAAAGGGTTTTAATGGAGCAACTTCAAATAACTTTTGAATATGAAGAGATGGATACGGTGATGCGATTTATAAAAAAACATCAATTGGAAATTGATTCACAGGAGTTACATCTCAATTGTAAAATCATTATCTCAGTGCCAAAAAATCATTTAAGCGATATATTATCCCAATTAGAAGCACAGCATAAATTGGAAATTGACGTTCTTTCTTAATCTTGTAAGAATCATGTTAGTTTTTCCAATATATAATCCGGGCATTTTATAGGCTTTTTCCTATAGGAGTCCATGAATACCAAAACGGTATTGGCCTCGATTAAAATTTCACCCTCTTCATTAAAAATGGAATAGTCAAATTCTATACGAACTGAAGGCAATTTTTTAAGTTGGGTCCTCACCGTGATAAGGTCGTCATACTTGGCGGAATTTTTATAATCCACCTTTAAGGATATAACGGGCAGCATAACACCTTTTTCTTCCATCCATTTATAGGAAACCCCAAGGGATCTTAACCACTCCACCCTACCCATTTCCAAGTATTGGGCATAATTGCCATAATACACAATTCCCATTTGGTCCGTTTCCGCATATCTTACGCGAAAAGAAATTTCGTTAAATTCCATTGATTTTTGATTAAAAACTATATATTTAAAGCCCCCTGGTGATTGATGACGAACATGAGAAAAAAAAAGGTCAAATTCAATAGGGATTGATTTTTTTTTTAGAATTTTTGTTCACATATTTGTCCACCTTACAGAGCTAAAATAATTGTCTCTAATTTTGTTTTGTTCGCTATTAAATAACCAATAACAAGAGCCTTTTTTATTATGAATGTTACTGCCGATTCCGTATGGAAAAATTGTTTGGTATTTATCAAAGATAATATCCAACCGCAGGCATTCAAAACTTGGTTTGAACCTATCAAACCTATAAAGCTTTCTGATAATGCCTTGAGCATTCAAGTTCCAAGTAAATTTTTCTATGAGTGGCTTGAAGAGCATTATGTGAAGCTCTTAAAAGTGGCTCTGACAAAACAGCTGGGGGAATCTGCCAAACTGGTGTACATCATAAGAATGGAAAATACCTATGGCAATAAGGAACCATTTACGGAAAAAATACCCAGCTCCAATAGAGGCAATATGGGTCCACAGGAAATGGACGTCCCAATAAAGTCAAAAAATCCAGAATTACGGAATCCGTTTGTTATTCCCGGAATCAGAAACATAAAAATTGAATCCCAATTAAACCCAAATTATAATTTTGATAATTTTTTGGAAGGGGATTCCAATAGGTTGGCACGTTCCGCGGGTATGGCCGTAGCCAATAAACCGGGAGGTACATCATTCAACCCCCTTTTAGTTTTTGGTGGTGTCGGTTTGGGAAAGACACACTTGGCGCATGCTATTGGGGTGGAAATAAAGGACAAATATCCGGAGCGCACCGTACTTTATATTTCTGCGGAAAAATTTACTCAGCAATATATTGAATCCGTAAAGAAGAATACTAGAAATGATTTCATCCATTTCTACCAATTGATAGATGTACTGATCATTGACGATGTACAGTTCCTTTCTGGTAAGTCGGGCACCCAGGATGTTTTTTTTCATATTTTCAATCATTTGCATCAAAACGGAAAACAGGTTGTGTTAACCTCGGACAAGGCTCCGGTAGACATGCAGGATTTTGAACAACGACTACTATCCCGCTTCAAATGGGGACTTTCCGCTGAACTTCAGAGTCCGGATTACGAAACCCGTATTTCTATTCTAAAAAACAAATTGTACAGGGACGGTGTGGAAATGCCCGATGATATTATCGATTACGTGGCCAAACACATCAAAACCAATATACGCGAATTGGAAGGTGCCATTATTTCCCTAATTGCGCAATCTACTTTAAACAAACGCGAGGTTACCATTGAATTGGCCCAGCAAGTGGTAGAAAAATTCGTGAAGAACACAAAAAGGGAAGTTTCCATAGATTATATACAGAAGGTGGTATCTGACTACTTTGAAATGGATGTTGCCACCCTACAATCAAAAACAAGGAAAAGGCATATCGTGCAAGCCCGACAATTGGCCATGTTCTTTGCAAAAAAATTCACCAAGGCTTCTTTGGCCAGCATAGGATCCCAAATTGGCAAGAGAGATCACGCCACCGTACTTCATGCCTGCAAAACCGTTGATAACCTAGCGGAAACGGACAAACAGTTCCGAAAATATATTGAAGACCTGACCAAAAAATTCTCCTAATCCAGATGAAGACCAAAGTTTTAATGGTATGCCTAGGGAATATCTGTAGGTCGCCATTGGCAGAGGGAATTCTAAAAAGCAAGATAGATACAGATACTGTATGGGTAGACTCGGCAGGAACCGGTGGTTACCATATAGGAAATCCACCAGACCCTAGATCTATAGCCGTGGCAAAAAAACACGGAATCGACATAAGCCAACAAGTTTGTAGAAAGCTTTCTTATTCAGATTTAGAGGAGTTTGATGTTATTTATGCCATGGATAAAAGCAATTATGGCAATATTCTGGGCTTAAGTAGAAATAAAGCTCAAGCGGCCAAGGTCAAGTTATTGCTCAGTGAGGCAAACATCAAGGAAAGTGAGGTCCCCGACCCCTATTATGATTCGATTAATGGTTTTGAAAAAGTTTATCAACTCATTGACAAGGCTTGTGAGGAAATTGCCAAAAAACTATCTTAATCTATGATGGACCAGGATTCTAAAAAAGGTAAGCTTTATTTAATTCCTACAACCCTGGGAGACATTCCTCCACTTGAGGTATTGCCCATATCCATAAAAAGGGCCATTGAGGATATCAATATATATATTGTTGAAAACGAAAAGACCGCAAGGCATTTTATAAAAAAAATTTCACCTAGAAAATCACAGCCATCCCTAGTGCTACAAGCCCTTAACAAGTTTACCGAATCCTCTGAGATACCCAGTTTTTTAAATCCTTGTCTAGAAGGGTTAAATGTAGGTATACTATCGGAAGCTGGTTGTCCGGGTATTGCGGACCCTGGTGCCGCCGTGGTAAAAATTGCGCATGAAAAAAACATTCAGGTAGTACCTTTGGTGGGGCCGTCTTCCATTGTATTGGCCTTAATGGCCAGTGGTTTAAACGGTCAGAATTTCGCCTTTAATGGCTACCTTCCAATAGATAATGCGGAGCGAAGGAAAGAAATTAAGAAATTGGAAAGAAAATCCAAAGAAGAAAACCAATCACAACTATTCATAGAAACACCCTATCGCAACAATAAACTTTTGGAAGAATTGGTCAAAACCGTTTCTGGAAGTACTCAAATCTGTGTGGCCTGCGATATTACCCTGAATAACGAGTTCATTAGAACAAAAACCGCTTCTCAATGGAAAAATGAACATGTAGACTTGCACAAACGCCCAACAATCTTTATAATTCAGGCATAAAAAAACCTTGACATATTTGCCAAGGCTTTCCCATTTTCATATTTAAAAAACTTTAAATTCTTGCGTTTTTAATAGGCTTGATCAAGGTAATATCATAACCTGAAAATTTCTTTAGATACGTGGCAATTGTGGTACCATAACCATCCATGACATCCGTTTTTCCAAAAGAACGCAAATATTGTTTCACATTGCCAGGACCTGCCAAGTGAGCCGCTGCCAGAATACCGGATTCGGTAATTTCAATACCATTGATACGTTTTCCCACAAATCTTGCAATATCCTTTCTTAAAATCCATTTGTTACGAGCTATATTCTTTTCGAATACCTCCTCTTGCAAAGCGGGATTTTCCAAAAAATGTATGGAATCACGTACACCTACCAAGGCCAACGTATTAACGCCAAATTGGTATTTACCCATATATCCAAAAGAATTTACTGCAGCATAATTTCCCTGGGACTCCTTGAAAGCCAAGGCTTCTTTAAAGCCTATATATTTACTACCCAAAAAGGGTGGCTGTACATTAATTTTTTCAAATACTGCTTTGTCCTGGGGGAACAAAAACGGGGAGGGTTCTTTTACCTTGAGAGCTTCTGGAACTTCAACACTAAAAATACTAAAGCTGAAACTCGACAAAATAAAAATAGCGATAAGAGGACAAGTTATTAATATCCATCTTTTCATACTGTGTTTTTCTTAAGACTTACAACATAAAAAAATGCTTGCTTAAATTTC
>JAUIGC010000330.1 GCA_030429835.1 Bacteroidia bacterium | reverse complement strand
GAATAGTATTATTTTAATAATCAACCATGCCAATATTAAACCAACGATACCCAAAACAATTTGGGGAATCATTTCCGCGGCGGATTTTAATAAACTACCAAAACTATCCGATAAAGTATCTTTGAGTTCATTGAGTGTTTTCATAGTTCCGTTATTTAGTTTTATTGGTTTTTAAAAGCCCTTCGATAAGACTGCCGTAATTAGAGGTAAACAAGGTGGCCATTTCCATAATGAGTTTGGCCAAGGCAACATCATTCATCACCTTCTGACGTAGCTCCGGTGGGACATCCTTAAGATCTCCCTGCATTTTCTTAAATGGATTTTGGTCCTGCTCTAACATTAGGGTAATGAATTATAAGCTTCTATGACTTTGGCTTTGGCTCTTTTTAATCTCATTTTTACGGCACTACTACCAAGATCCAATGTTGATTCCAATTCCTTAATAGACACCCCGTCTTGGTACTTGAGCATTAAAATCGTCTTATCCTCTCCAGGTATCATATCCAATGCCTGTTTTAATTTTTCTACCTGCAACTCCAATAAATGCTCATCCGTCACCTCCTGGGACAATCTGTATTCCTCGTCACTTATATCATTGGACCTATCACTGATTTTCCTGCCCTTGTCCCGGTTGACATAATTAACGCAAAAGTTATAGGTAAACGAGTATAGCCAAGTTGAAAATTTTGATTTTCCTTGAAACGAGGCCAATTTCACGAATACCATTAAAAACACATCTTGTGTTAGGTCCTCCGCCTCCTTTTGTGATTTGGCAAATCCGTAACACTTATTGTACACCATTTTCGCATATCGATCATAAAGAACACCAAATAGCATGGAATCCTTTTTGGCCACTATCTCCTTCACCAGATCCTCATCCGTAACGTCCTTGTAAGGGTCATTAGCATCCAATTTTGTTTTGAATTGGTTACTTATGATAATAAGACACAGTTTGCGTAAAAAGGTCACCCTCTAAAAATTATTATGAATTCCAAAAATAGGTTAAAGTTTCTGTTATTGTTATCTTGAACTATAAATCATAATCGCAATGAAAAAAACCTTCGTTTTACAAATTCTCCTTTTGATTTTAATAAGTAGTTGCAAAAGCAATGAGAAAAAGGAGCAAGAACAAGAAATGGTTGAAAAAGAAAATACCATATTGGAAAAAATAGCCCAAGCCAACGGGTATGACAATTGGAGGAATATAGAGCGCATAAAGTTCACATTTAACGTAGATAGGGATTCTTCCCATTTTGAGCGCACTTGGCAATGGAATCCCAAAACCAATGATGTGGTTTTTATGACCCATGAGGATACGCTTAGTTATAACCGAAAAGAAATGGATAGTGTAATCGCAAAAACGGATGCCGGTTTCATCAATGACAAATATTGGATGTTGGCGCCCTATCAATTGGTATGGGACCAGAACGGTTTTACTTATGAACACCAAGATGCCGTTCAAGCTCCCATGAGCCAGGATACCCTACAACAATTGACCATCGTATATGGGAACGAAGGTGGATACACGCCGGGCGATGCCTACGATTTTTATTTTGGAGACGATTATATTGTCAAGGAGTGGGTTTTTAGAAGAGGCAATCAAGAAGAGCCCAATATGGTAACCAGTTGGGAAGACTACAAAAATTTTGATGGCCTTAACATCGCTACCATGCATAAAATGGGCGAAGGCAATTTTCAACTATACTTCACGGGAATTGAGGTAGAATAATTACAAATGATTTAGATAATTATAATAGGGTTATGAGAAATTGCCTGTTACTATTTCTTTATCTGTCTTGTAC
>JAUIGC010000120.1 GCA_030429835.1 Bacteroidia bacterium | reverse complement strand
TGACCTTCCAGTGCAATTCCATAGATGGTTGGAAACATTATTGACATAAAAAAAGAGATTCCTACCAGGGCATAAAGTCCAACTATTCCCGGAACAAATATGGTGACCAAGGTGCATATCGAAGCACCTAAAGCAAAAAAGAACAACAATTTACCTGGACTTATTGAACGAAGCATTGCCGTGCCCACCCATCTACCGGACAAAAAGATGACCAATGCCGCAATGCCATAATTGACTGCACTGGCGTTGTCTATACCAAAAGATTCGGCATATTGATAAAGATACGTCCAGCACATTATTTGGGCGCCTACATAGAAGGCCTGTGCAACCACACCTCCAACAAATTTTTTGGATTTGAACAATCTTTTGATGGAGTCCCCAATGGCTACTTTTCCTTCCTGTCTTTCATTATGCGGCATTTTCATGGCTGCAATAATCACAAAAAATGCGATTACAACTAAACCCAGAATAACATAGGGGTTCCTAATTACGGATAAATCAGAGGTTCTTACCAATTCTTTGGCACTTTCAGTCAATGTACCATAAACGGGTTCACCATTGGGTAATAAATCATCCGATTGAAGTGCGGCCAAAATGAATTTTTGTGCTACCACAAGTCCCAACAGGGCACCAACGGGATTAAAAGCCTGTGCCAGATTTAAACGTCTGGTTGCCGTTTCTTCCGATCCCATGGACAGAATATAAGGGTTGGCCGTTGTCTCCAAAAAAGCTAAACCAAAAGTAAGAATGTACAATGCCGCTAGAAAAAACCCGAATTGCTCATAGGCTGCAGCAGGATAAAAGAGAAGTGCCCCAATAGCATAAAGGGCCAAACCCATTAGAATTCCCTTTTTATAGGAATACCGGTTCACGAAAATAGCAGCGGGTAGTGCCATGGTAAAGTACCCTCCATAGAAAGCCAGTTGCACCAAGGAGGCTTGAAAATTATCCAGTTCCAGCACCTTTTTGAATGCGGAAACCATTGGATTTGTAATATCATTGGCAAAGCCCCAAAGTGCAAAAAGTGAGGTTATTAAAATAAAAGGAACTAAAATGGTCCCTTTTACTAATGGAGCAGTATTTTTCTTAGTCATGGTTATTGAGTTGGTTATATCATTTTGAAGGGAGCAGGGCCCTGTCCAAATGGACATATCCCCCATCCACAAAGACAAACTGACCGGTTGTATGTGAGGATTTGTCCGAAATTACAAAGAGGGCGGTATTTGCTATTTCCTCTGGTGTAGTCATTCTAGACTCCAATGGAATCGTATTTTTTATGGAATTCAATTTCTCAGTTCCATTTTCCAGTGATTCTATCCAGGTTTCATAAGCCGGGGTATAGCATTCTGCTATAATCAGTGCATTACTTCTTACACCATAGCCGATTAGATCAACGGCCCATTCCCTTGTTAGTCCCAACACACCACCTTTGGCCGCTGCATATCCGGAAGTTCCTCCTTGCCCAGTCAATGCCACTTTGGAACCAATATTCAAAATAGCGCCCTTACTCTTTTTTAAGAGTGGAAGGGCAAATTTGACAACCGCAAAAAAACTGACCAAATTTAGGCGAAGGGAGTCCATAAAATTATCTATGGAATCTTCCAGTGAAGCACCGTCATTGACCCCTACATTATTGATTACAGCATCAATCCTACCATATTTTTCTGAAATCTTGGTTATGGCGTCCTCAATTTGTGAAACATCGGTTAAATCGGTCTGATAAAAAGAGGACTCCATATGAATTTTCTGAAGTTGTTTTTCATATTCGAACCCACGTTTATTTCTATCTATCAAAACCGGAATAGCTCCCTCATTGGCCAACGCAAAAATCATGGCATGCCCAATACTTCCTTCCATTCCCGCAGAACCCGTTACTACAACAACTTTATTTTTAAGATTTAAATCCATACGACATCAATTTATTAAATTATAAACTCGTTGGGCATTGTGATAAAAAAAATCCTGTTGCTCATTTGCCGACAGTTTATCGGCAAAATTTTTGGCCAATGTCAGGACTTCCTTATATTCTCCGGCCACCAAACAAACAGGCCAATCCGAACCATAAAGGATTCGCTTTGGACCAAAAGATTCCAACACTAAATCCAAGTAAGGTATCATTTCTTGCTCGGTCCAAGTTTGGTAATCTGCTTCCGTAATTAAGCCTGACACCTTACAATTTACATTTTCTATTTGCCCTATTTCCCTCATCAACAAGGCCCATGATTCAAAAAAACCTTGTTTAATGTATGGTTTTGCCATGTGGTCAAGGACAAATGTAATATGCGGGAAGTGTTTTACAAACTCCAAAACGGAGGGTAATTGATGCGGAAACACCAAAATTTCATAGACCAAACCTCTTTTCTGAAGTTCCGCTATACCCCTTAAAAATTCATTTCTAAGTAGGAACAACGGGTCCGCTTCGGCCTGAACAACATGGCGATATCCCTTAATCAGTGGATACTGGGCATAATAATCCAAAGCACTCTTCAATTCATTACTACGTAAATCTACCCACCCTATAATTCCTTTAATAAAATCATGTTTTCTTGACTGATCCAACAAAAATTCATTCTCTTTTAGAGTTTGATCCGCTTGTACCGCAACACAACCTGTAACCCCATTTTCCTCATATAGCGGTTTTAAGTCCGAGGGTAGAAAGTCCCTTCGTATACTGGCCATTTCATCATCTATCCATGCATGTTTTTCAGTTTCATACCTCCAGAAGTGTTGATGTGCGTCTATAATCATGTCATAACCTTATTTCAGTTAAAAGTAACCATCGCCTTTACAACACCCGTTTCCGGAAGTAACCAAGAATCAAAATTTGCTATCATTTCTGAAAAATGTACTTCATGTGTTACAAAAGTATCGGTCGGAAATTGTCCAATATGTTCTATGACGAACTGAAAATCCTCCAATGTGGCATTTCTACTGCACATAAGTGTCGTTTCCTTAGCATGGATTTGGGGGTGGTTATAGGTCAACTCCCCTTTGGAAAGCCCTACCAAAACGTATCTGCCCCCGTGCGACATATAGTCGATGCCCGACTCCAACGCCTTGCGGTTTCCTGTAGCATCAAAAACGGCCGTTGCCATATCCCCCTTTGTGATTTCTGATATTTTTTCCTGCGGATTCTCTTGAACAGGGAAAGCATGGGCTACCCCTATTTCATTCCTTGCATAGTTCAATCGGTCTGTATTGACATCTAAAGCAATTACGTTTGCTCCGATTATTTGGGCAAGTTTCATCAATCCGATACCAATGGGGCCACAACCGATTACAACAACGGTTTCTCCTTTTTGTACCCCTGCCCTTCTAAGGGCATGGGCCCCAATGGCCAAAGGTTCAATAATAGCCATTTGATTAAAGGATAGATTTCCTGCCGGAATTAGCAAATCGGTTGGAACGCTGATCATCTCTTGCATTCCACCATCTACATGGACGCCAAGTACGTTAATGTTTGTACAGCAGTTCGTTTTACCATTTTTGCAGGCTACACAAGTACCACAACTAACATAGGGAATAATGATTACATGGTCTCCGGCTTTTAGGCCTTGTTTATTTTCTCCGATTTCCAATACTTCCGCGGCAAGTTCATGCCCCAATATCCGTGGATATTTAAAAAAAGCCTGGTTACCCTTATACGCGTGTAAATCGGTTCCGCATATTCCTACACGGTGAACTTGTAATAAGGCCTCCCCTTTTTTTCTTGTTGGGACATCCTTTTCGTTCAAAACAAAATGGTTGGGCTCCTCACAAACTATATATTTCATCAATTGCATTTTTCTTTAGTATATGGCAAACCATCCACATACCAAAAACTTCAACCCAATATACCATTATATTTTGTCGGATTTCATATGGAAGTTCATATTTCAGCCAACACGAAAGGATAGGGTTTAAAGCAAATTAATACCTCAAACCCTAATGATTATATTTTTACAGCACAGTTTTGATTTGCCGACTTGTAAATTGCCTCCACGACCCGAATATCCCTCAAGCCTTCCTCCCCGGGAACCAACAAAGATTGTTGGTTCATTATGGCCCATGCATCTTCATCCATTTGTTTTGCCTGTTGATTTTCTATGGGAAAATTAATGACGGTACCGTCGGACATACTGCCGTTGTTGCCATTGTAGGAAGAATGCGGCTCCATTTTAAGCCATCCTTTTTCATAATTGACCTGTAAATGGTTCATGTTTATCCCAAAACTTGTTTGACAGGAGGCCCTGGCACCACTCGGAAATTCCAATTGAAACATCATCGTCTCTTCCACTTCGTGATAAATTTCTGGTCGTGTTGTGGAAGCTTGTGCCATAACGGAAATGGGTTCTTCCCCTGTGGCCAATCGAGCTCCTTGTAAGGCATAAACACCCATATCCCCCATTGCACCGCCTCCCAAAGCCTTGTTCTGTTTCCAATGGTTTGTTCTACCATCAAAATACCCAGCAGCGGAAGTGACCATTTTCACCTTTCCAAAAGGGCGTTCCTTGGCAACGTTCATGTAAGCCTGTATGTTTGGGTCATGCTGACATCGATACCCTATAGCCAATTTTACCCTGTTATCGTCACATGCCTTGATCATGGCTTCACATTCAGCTACAGAAGGTGCCATAGGCTTTTCGCACCATACATGTTTTCCTGTGTTGGCAGCACGTATGGTATACTCAGCATGCATGGAAGGAGGCAACACGACATAGATAACATCAATGTCCGGGTTATTGGAAATGGAGTCAAAATTCCCATAGTTATAAACGTTCCTATCCTCAATGCCATATTTTTCCTGCCATATTGGAATTTTCTCCGGGCTTCCCGTAACAATCCCCTTCAACTCACAATTCTTGGTCAATTGCAATGCCGGGGCCAAAAGATCCGTGCTATAGTAACCCAATCCAACTAGAGCCACCCCTAATTTCTCTTTTTTAGGAGCCGTAGCCGATAGTAATACGTTTGGTGAAAACGCTGTCGCAGCACCTATTATCCCCGCTTTTTTAATGAAAATTCTTCTTTGGTTTTCCATTGTGACATGTTCTTCAAATAAGTTAAAATGTACATCGATTTTCCTACTTCCCCTTTCCAATGGATACAAAAAGCATGAATTCTACATGATTTTTATGAAAGTAAGGAATAGATTTTTAGACTAGTTTTATCTTAGAAGATATCCCTTTGACGTCTACATTAACTTACCACGTACGTTTCTTTAATATTTCCTGAATTTGTTCCCTGGATACGGGAAGTTCATCAATATGCTCGTTTAGCCATTTACTAAAATCCTTTTCAATTTCATCGGCCCAACGTGTATCAATTTGTCCGGCCGTATATATTCCTTCCTTAATTCGTTGATGTCCGAACATGTCACGTAAACGGACAACTTCGGAAACCGTAGCCACCTTTTCCGCCAAGTGTGGGGGTATAAAGGTTACAACGCCCATTTTTCCCAAGACTACGTCTCCGGGCATTACGGTTACCGTTCTGATTCTAGTAGGTTGATTGATTCCAATCAGCATAGTGTTCAAATCCCCTGGTGGATTATGGTGTGAAGCATCATAACTGGTATAATAAGAGGTAAAACCACCTATTTCCATGAGTCCCTCAACATCCCTTAGCGCACCATCATAAACAATTCCATTTCCAGATTTGGCATATATGGCATTGCCTACGTTATCCCCAATCGTTGGTCCATCTTTGTCCGCTCCAAATTGGTCGGCTACGTAAACATCACCTTTTACCAAAATATCCACGGGCCACGTATTCTGTCCTCGTTTTCCTTGTGCTTTGCCACGGTCATCTATGGCTTTCCAAACATCAGGACGACCCGGCATAAAGGTTGCCGTAACCGCACGTCCTACAAGTACACTATCCGGGTTTATCATTTTCCAACCTTCGGCAATTTGATATCTGTACCCTTCATTCTTCATAACGGCCCAAGCCTCTTCCACACTAACGGATTTTATTCTTTCCAAAAGGGCATCGGAAACCTTGGGTCTTCCGTCCT
Source organism: Bacteroidia bacterium (assembly GCA_030429835.1). GTDB lineage: Bacteria > Bacteroidota > Bacteroidia > Flavobacteriales > Flavobacteriaceae > Maribacter. The sequence goes on along the minus strand of JAUIGC010000120.1, from coordinate 3,710 downwards.
CAAACCGTTCTCCAGTCCATTGGGGAGTTAAAAAAATTAGTTCTTCCTTACTGATCTGTTGGGCCATCATCTGGGTTGCCAGACCGACAAGAACCACAATGAGCATATACTTTTTTCGTAACATAATAGTCTCTATTTAATGTGTTATTAATTATTCAAAAAATGGTATTCCTTCTGGAGCATATTTTCGCATGGCATCTTCATTGATGTCTACTCCAATACCTGGTTTTTCTGAAACTGTTACAAAACTATCCTTAACCCAGTCTCCCTCGTCATACGTAACAATCTCCTTAAACATTGGATCTGTATGGAAATAGGATTGCCATTCCATTAAATGGAAATTCGGTACTGTGGCACAAACATGTGCACAGGCCATTGCGCCTAAGAAAGAAGCAACCATATGCGGTGAGAAGGGAACATAGTAAAGATTAGCCAAGTTCGCTATACGTTGCCCTTCTCCTAAGCCTCCACATTTTTGAAGGTCTGGCATAATAATATCTACGCCATTGTCCAGCAGCTGTTTGAACCCATGACCTAAATACACATTTTCTCCTGCAGAAATTGGAGTACTGGTTTCTTCCGTGAGGGTTTTAAAGGCATCAAAATTTTCAGCAGGAATGGGTTCCTCCAACCAGGTCAGGTTTAAATCCTCAACCTTTTTTGCAATGGTCTGGGCCGTAACATGATCATATCGCCCATGCATATCAACACACAAATCTATTTTTGGCCCAACAGCTTCCCTTACTGCGGCAAGTTGGTCATACATTCGTATGATTTCCCCAGGACTGGCCGTCCAATTATAACGATCATATTTATCCGGGTCGCTGGCATAGTCCAAATCGAACTTCAATGCGTTAAAGCCCCAGTTGCTTATGGCATCCTTGGCCGCAGTGGCGAAATCGTCCGGTGACGGGAAACGAACACGGTACAAGGCCGTGTCACAATAAACGCGGACTTTATCCCTAAATTTTCCACCTAATAATTTATAAACAGGTAAGTCCAAAGCTTTACCGGCCAAATCCCATAGCGCTGTTTCTATGGCGGAAAGAACGGCTACATATGTACCTGACTGGGCACCACCGAAATGACCTGCTCGGCGAATATCCTCAAATATTTTATGAACATTGAAGGGACTTTTGTCTCTTAAAAAAAAGCCCATTCTTTTCACTAGGTGGTAGGTACCGGGTACTGCATCCACACCCTCGCCACAACCATAAATACCCTGATTGGTATATATTTTTACGAACAGACCACTACCACGGCGAATAAAACCACATTTTACATCCGTAATCTTTAAATCTGATGGCGCGGAAAGTTTGGGGTTTTTATCAATGGCTGTTACATACTCGTTACCATAGGTACTTGAAACCATACCCAAACCTGCACCGGCCATTAACGATTTTGATATAAAAGATCTTCTAGAATTTTTCATAGGTTCTTTTGATTATTATTAATATGATTTAATTATTTCCTTTAATTAGTTTCGATGGCCTTCGGTTTTTTCTCTGTGGGTTTTCCGTGCCAATACGAGGCAAGTATGGAACCTGTAATGTTCATCAAGGGCCCAAAAACCGCAGGTGCTAACCCCATTGTTGCTATTTTACCAAGGCTGTTGGCAATACCAGAAGCCAAACCGGCATTTTGCATTCCCACTTCTATGGCAATAGTCCTTGCATCCTCTTCGGACATTTTGAAGATTTTGGCGTACCAATAACCCAAGAGATATCCAAAAAAATTGTGAACTAGGACCAAAAACATTAATATAACCCCTATTTCCAATAGACTGTCCCGTCCGGCAGCGGTTATGATTGTTATAATCAAACCAATGGCCAACATGGAGACCAATGGCATGGCGCGCCCAATGAAATTTGCATTTTTCCCCAAAATTTTATTTACAAGAAGACCAGCCCCAATGGGTATAATGATCATTTTGATAATGCTCCACATCATAGAAAGCACATCTATTTCTATAAACTCCCCCGCAAAAACTTTCATCATTAAAGGTGTGATAAAAGGTGCCAACAAGGTGGCGATTGAGGTTATGGTTATGGATAAAGCAACATTAGCGTTGGCCAGAAATGCCATTACATTTGATGCCACACCACTGGGGGAACATCCAATAAGTACAATCCCTGCTGCAATTTCTGGCGGGAAATTACTGATCTGTGCCAAAATATAACCTATAATAGGCATTACAATTAGTTGCGCGGAAACCCCAATAGCTACTCCTTTAGGTGATTGGAACACGGCAGCAAAATCCTTAACACTCATTGTTGTCCCCATACCGAACATGATAATCTGTATGAGCGGAATAATGAGTACCGTAAGTTTAAAATCACCGATATGAGTAAAGTATGAAGGGTAATACATTGCTGCAGTGACTCCTGCAAAAATCATTGTGGTAAAGATTAGGCCTTTCATTTTTTCATAGCCATTGAACCCAAAGGCCAGCAAAGCAAAGAAACCTAGAATAAAAGGTCCGGCCTTATCTATATTCCCGGATATTATCATACCGATAATTACCAGAAATAAAAGGCCAGCCAAGCCCAAAGAAATTGAATAGATATTTAGTTTTCCCAAGAGTATACGGTTTAAAGTTTATATGCTTGTCTTGCCAATAATTTCCATCCGCCACCTTCTTTTTGAAAAATCAAAAGGCAACCAATCCTAACATCTGCCGGTTTACCGTTATTGGTACCTTTTGCCTCGAATATATGGCGCACAACACCTACTTTTCCTGAAATTGAAATGGTTTGATCCTTGGGCGTAATTTCCGTAAACTGGAATGCCCCGTTCAGTACACCATCAACATATTCGGCTTTATTTTCTATAGTACCACTAGAATGGCCATAGGTTAATTCATCCATTGTCAGGTCCTGCAGTATGGCTTTATCCTTATCTACCATTGCTTTATATAGTTCTGTGACCGTCTTCTCTATTTTGGCGACATTTTTATCATCGCTTTGTGCGGATAACAACGAAAAACAGAAGATGCTTACCAGGATAAGAATTCCTGATGGCCTTAACAGCATGGGTAACTTAATGGATTTCTGATTGTTCATTTTTAAAAAGTATTGGTTGTTAATTTTTTCTAGACGCCATATAATCGTTTAGTTCCTTTCTGGTCATTGGCAGTTTGCTATCCGGATAGGATTTTAACCAATTTTCAAAATCGGCATTGATCTCATCGGTCCAGCGGGTATCGATTTGGCCTGCCGTATATTTTTTTTCACGTAATCTCTGAAATCCAAAAAGGTCCCTTAAACCAACTATTTCGGAAGAAAGCACCAATTCTGAAGCCAAGTATGACGGTATAAATACTGTTCCATGTCTATTTGCCAAAACCACATCTCCGGGCAATACTGTAGCCCTTCCAATGCGGATAGGCACATTGATAGCCGTCAACATTTCCTCCTGGAGATAGGAAGGGTCTGCCCCTTTATGCCATCCATTAAAACCTTCAATATCCAAAAGCCCTGCTACATCCCTAACCCCGCCATCAAATATGACACCGTTCTTGGAATTGGTATAAATGGCATTTCCCAAATTGGAACCTATTAATGTACCATCAATAATTCTTCCGTAGCCGTCTGCAACATATACATCTCCGGGAACCAATTGCTGGATCGGCCATGAATTACTTCCTCCTATGGTATCCCTATTTTCCTTTGCTCCCTTTAATTTTATCAATTTTTGATAGTCGGGCCTTA
>JAUIGC010000329.1 GCA_030429835.1 Bacteroidia bacterium | reverse complement strand
TAATTTTTTTGAGCGGCTTGTTTTTTTATGGCGTTCAGCATTGCACTTTCTAGTTCGCCCTGGGTGTTTTCTTTTTGATTTTCGGCAATGTAGATTTCCCGTTTTTTATTTATTTCAGCGATTTCGGTCTGAATACGTTCCCTTTCCTCACGTTTGCTATTGATGTATTTTTCTATTTCTTGGTTTGATTTTCCTTTTAGTTCTTCGGGCAGACTTTCTTTCTCCACTTTTTCCAAACTAAAGTCATCATCGGCCGAAGCATCGACCAAATCCCAAGATTTATTATTGTAAAGTCGGGAGCTTTTACTTACGGCTCTTTTTATAGCGACGCCATATCCTATACTCATGGCATTTTCATCCTGTGAAGCCTGTTTTTCTTCATATTCGCTTGCCATTGCGCCATATGAAATATATGTTTTGTTCAGTTTTGAATTCAATTGAATGATGATATCGTCATAAGGGGTATTGATATGGACTATTTCTCTATTATGGTCTATGGCCATATATTCGCCCCCTGTAAGTTGGGCGCCTCTTTTCCACTCCGTTTCAATGCCTTGTTCATAATTGCCACAAAATATGGTGTTCACAACGACATCGTTTTCCTTGGCATTGGTAACAGCGTCTTTATAATTTAATCGGCCTTGCGTAAAAGGTTCGTTTCCCGCAATAAAGATCATTCTCAAATTGTCCGGGTTTTTGCCCCATTCCAATTGCTTCAATGAAGTTTGGATAACTTCACCACAGTATTCTTCACCTCCATTGGTAGTCAGTGAAAATAGTTTTTTGGAAATTTCGTCCAGGTCACTACTAAAATTCAATACCTGTTGTATATAGCCTTCCCTATAGGAAAGGTCATCGTTTCCATATTGGTACAATGCGATTTGAAGATCGGGTCTGGTTTCATTTCCACATTTGGCCCTGGTAAATTCATTGACGATGTCCCATAATTGGGATTTCGCCTGATTGATCAATCCGTCCATACTGTTACTGGTATCCAATAACAATGCGATTTTAACCGTCCTCTTGTTCGGTTTTTTGGTAGGTTCAACCCTTTCTCCTAATAGGATTTGTTTTTCATTTTTTGGTTCATTTTTACATCCATAGCCTAAATTTATACTCATTGCCATGAATCCTATAGCCAGTACTTTTTGAATTTTTATCATCGCTTTATTGATTTGATTAAGACGTAAACCTAGGATGAAACTTTTTGGAAATAAAGTGGCTTTGAGGGAAGGTGCCTTTTGGGCTAGTTAACGATATCTTTCTTTTAGCAAAGCTGATAAAACGGCCGGAAGTTCCCGTATTTAGCTGTAAATGGCATTTTTTAATATGGGGTAAATCAGCTAAGTTTACGGTAGTTTAAAAAGATGAACAAGAATCATTTTCTATGAAATTTTTGAGGAAAACTGTTTAGTTGAATACTCCTATCTATTTGTTTTTATCTTGGATGACGTTAATAAAAATTGATGCGAGGGTCGGTTATATATATTATAATACTATTGCTTTTGGCAGGCAGCAAGGGATTCGGACAGAATAGTACAAACTCCAAGTTTGTTCTAAAGGGTTTGGTGGAGACCCAAGGTACCCATACGCCTGTTTCAGGTGTTTCCGTTTCAACAAGTTCTGGGCAATTCACATTGACGAATGGTCTGGGTGAATTTAAGATATCCGTATCCATTGGGGAGGATTTGATTTTGGAACACGCCAGTTTTGAAACTGTGAGGCATAAAGTAACCAGCAAGGATGAAATTAAACTTCAAGTCGTAGATGAAACAAAGAATAACAGGCAATTAAGTAATTCCTCTATCAGTAGAAATAAAGTGTTTAACTACCAATCCTTGTTGGATT
>JAUIGC010000119.1 GCA_030429835.1 Bacteroidia bacterium | reverse complement strand
CTTGGTGTCAGATACACCAATTCCTACTTGCTGAATGCCATTGATTATATCAGGTGTTATAGGGCGTTTTGATGAGTTTATCATGTATGGTCTTTAATTTTTGGCTGGAATATCCCATTTTAAATAGCACTACCAGCAGTAAATTGGACAGGTTCACTCTTAAGTAGGAGTTGGAATCGTATTTCCTAGCGGATACAATAAGGTTGTTTTTTACAATTTTATATCTAAGGCCATGCTTTTTTATGCGTTTAAAAAACTCAAAGTCCTCCATCAGAACTTGGGTTTCATCAAATTGCCCTAAACTATTGAAAAGTTTTGCCTTGATAAAAAGACATTGGTCACCGCCTCCCGTAAAAATACCGTCCTTGCCGGTGAAATAGGAATTGATGCGCAAGGGTAGACTCTCCTTGTCAAACCTATACGAAAAGAATCCCGCATCATAGTCTTCCTCTATAGTTCTTCTAATATCGACTAGAAACGTTTCAGGTGGTCTCACATCGGCGTGTAAAAATGCCAAGACATCTCCCTTCGCTTTTCTGGCCGCCTCGTTCATCTGTGATGCCCTACCTTTCTTATGGCACTTGAGAACAATAGCATTTTCTAGGGTTTCATTGCAAAAATTAGCATGGCTTTCAGGAGAAAGCGCCACCAATATTTCAAAGGGTTCTTTCTTTTTTAAACCTGATAGTTTTCGAACTAAAAAGTCAATATTCTCGGCTTCCTTATGTGCTGGGATAATTATACTGATCATAAAAGCAAAAACATCATTCCCTAAAATGTAATTTAATATAGTGATGTGCTAAATCTACGGAAATAGATTGCGAAAGGTTTTAAATAAGCATTACAATTCTAGAAATAATATCTGAAAGTTTAAAGATTATTTACGACCTAATATAGAACCTTACCTTATACAACTTCGTATATGTTAAAAAAATAAGTATGATTCGATTAAAATATTTATATAGTTTATTGATAATCCTGTTTTTAGGATTTAATGAGGGCAACGCACAGGCCCAATCCCCAAAAGAGAAAATTGATTTCAACGAACTTTCAGAGCAGTTTCTCCATAGAATAAAAAACAATGAAAGTACCCAAGAAATTCAGGACATTTTATCGAGCACCACTATAGATGTACTGGAAAAAAAGTTGGATACAAACGATAAAAAATTGGCCTTTTGGGTAAATATCTACAATGCCTATATCCAAGTAATCCTTCAAAAAAATCCGGATTTGTATCAAGATCGAAGCGAATTCTTTAAAAAAGATCAAATTCCTATCGCTGGGGAAACAATATCCTTTGAAAAAATTGAGCACGGTATCATTAGAAAATCCCAATGGGAGTATGGATTGGGATTTGTTGGAAAAATTTTTCCGGGCGAATTTGAAAAAAGACTACGAGTTGATGAACCGGATTATCGTATTCATTTTGCCCTCAATTGTGGTGCATTGGACTGTCCGCCAGTGGCCATTTATGAATGGGAGCGATTGGACGAGCAATTTAGCAAGGGAACCGCTAAGTACCTTAAACGAACCACGGACTACAATGCAGCTGAGAAAAAGGCAATGGTTACGGCTCTTTTTAGTTGGTTCCGAGGAGATTTTGGCGGGGTTGACGGAGTAAAGGACATCTTGAAGGACCAAAATCTTATCCCTACCACAAAAGGCATCGATATTGATTATAAAAATTATGATTGGACCTTGAAATTGGATAATTTTGTGAACCTCTAATTTTAGACAAAATAAGAACAAACTGGTTGTCATTGTTCTGCCCATGCAGTAGATTCACTTTATGAACCATTTATCCCTGGTAAAAAAATTTTGTATCATTTTATTTGTGGGCCTAGGGATTTTTGCAGCCACCTTACTCCCAAATCTTAAATTTTCATTTGACTTCAGTCAGTTTTTTCCCGAGAAAGATCGGGATCTTGAATTCTACAAAGGATTTGTTGAGGAATTTGGTACCGATGATAATTTCCTTTTAATTGCTATAGAACAGGACCCAACTGTTTTTGAACCTGGGTTTTTGAAAAGATTCAGTGCGTTTTCAGAAGCCAGCAAGGATTTTGATTTCGTTACGGAAAGTGCTTCGCTAACGTCGTTATCCTACCCTCTTAAAACCTCCTTTGGCTATACTACCCTTCCCATCATCCATATAGAAGATAGTTTGGCCTATGCTAAGGATTGGGAAAAAATAAAGGAAGACGGACTTTTCATAAACTCTTTGGTCGATGAAAAGGGTACCTCCATGGTAGTTGCACTAAGAACCTTGGATGGCCTAAACTATGAACAGAGTGAACTTCTGTTGTCTCAAATAAGGACTTCCTTAAAAACATATGAATTAGAAGAATACCATATTTTGGGCAGGGCCTTTTTTTTGGAAGCCATTGTTGAGATGCAAAAAAGTGAGGTACTCAAAACCAGCGTCATAGCAGCTATTTTAGTGTTGATCATTCTCCTACTGGTCTACAGAAGTTTACCCTTGGTATTGATTTCCATGGCCTCTATAAGTCTCTCCTTGGTGATTTTTATGGGCATATTGGCACTTTGGGGCAAGGAGCTCAATGCCATGGCGGCTTTCTATCCCGTCCTGATGCTTATTGTGGGTACTTCTGATGTTATCCATATTACGGATAGTTTTATACGCAAAATTCAGTCCGGAGCGGAAAGGTATACGGCCATAAAATCATCGTTGAGCGAAGTAGGGCTTACCACCTTGCTCACTTCAGTAACTACAGCGATAGGATTTATCACCCTTTTATCCTCCCGACTCGTGAGTATTCAGGATTTTGGTATCAATGCGGCCATTGGGGTCATTGTGGCCTATATCACCGTAATTTTCTTTACGGGTTCTCTATTGATTAGTCTCCCGGAGAAAGCATTATTGGGCAGAAAAAGTGTTTCCAAAAAATGGGTGAATTATTTATTGGTCATTAATCACTTTACCAAAATTCATCCCAGGGCCATATTGTTGGGCACCTTGATTTTTACAGGTTTGTGTTTCTGGGGCATCAGTTTGGTAAGCACGAATTATGAGTTTAAAAGAACATTGCCCAATAAGAGTGAAATCGCTTCGGATTTTGAATTTTTTCAACAAAACTATTCCGGGTTTAGGCCTTTGGAAATAGCGGTAATGGCCCAAAACGATTTCTCAGTGCTGGATTACGGGGTGGCTGTGGAAATTGAAAAATTGATGGATTATCTCCAAACGATACCTTCGATAGGAAACCTGCAATCCTCAAATTTACCATTTAAAATTCTCCACAAGGCGAACAATGTAAATAAGTCTGATTTTCTGACTATGCCCAAGAGCGCATCGGTTTTTGAGAAGTACAAGAAGGATATCCGTAGATTGGGAAGAAAGGAGCTGGAACGTTTCGTCAATGCCGATGGTAGTATGGCACGTATAAACGGAAGGTTGCAGGATATTGGTACGGACAACTTGAAGTTGGTATACCAAAACATAGAAAATTTTGCACAAACAAAGTTGGATACCAACATGATAAAAGTAAGGGTCACCGGAAAAAGTATGTTGCTGGATAAAAATTCCGAGTATATACGGGGAAGTCTATTAGAGGGACTATTCTATGGGCTTCTTCTTATTGGGCTATTAATGGTATTTGTCTTTAGAAACTTTAAGATGTTCGTTATTTCGATCATCCCCAATATACTTCCCATTCTTTTTGCGGGGGGCGTTCTAGGCTTTTTGAACATACCCTTGGAAGCCTCCTTATCGGTAGTATTCGCCATAGTTTTTGGCATAGCGGTGGACGATACCATACATTTTTTAGGTAAATACAAGTTAGGGATAAGCCAGGGGCTTACTCAAGAGGAAGCATTGGAAAAGACTTTCGCCCATACGGGTAGAGCCCTTGTTATTACCACAATCATCCTGTTTTTTGGATTTATGGTCATGCTGTTTTCCATTCATCAGCCCAGCATCACCATAGGTTTGATTATCAGTGTAACTTTAGTGACGGCCTTGGTATTGGATCTACTCCTATTACCAGTACTAATACGAAAATTGATTAAGGAAGCGTAGTTTTATTTCCTATCCAACATTTTTTTGAGTGAGCGATGGGCCACAATTGTTTTTCCGAGCATAATGGCCATGAGTGCAATCCACAAAGCAAAGAGTAGGTATTCCATAACACGTGAATTTTAAAAGTTTGGTTCGGTTAAATTCGTATACTATTTCAAAGTTTTGGGGCTTATAAAATAGAACATGAATGTATTTCACCGATAAATATATGTATTTCATCCTACCAATTGTTAAAATTCGTTAACTTTTCGATGAAATGCATGCAAAAAAATCGCCACGACCTAGGGCCATGGCGATTTCAACAAAACAATCCAACCTAAAACAAACCAGAAATGAAAACTGTGTTTACCAATTATAAGTCCTGAATTTGTTTTTCCATAAGGGGACCTAATTCATAAGCCGCTCCAATAAGTTCATTTTTTAATTCCTTAACCTTCTTAACATCATTATGGGCCTTGTATACCTCAGCAACTTGGTACAACAAAGCCGGCTCATAGGTTTTGTCCACCACATAAATATCCATCAATTCCTTAGCCCTGTCCTTATCACCTGCTTTTAAGTAAGTATATGCTAACCAACTATAGGATTCCGGGGTAGGTCTATTCTTAACTTCTTGTTTTGCCAATTCCAAAGCCTTTTCATATTGTTTGGTCTCATCAATGTACAGGCCTAGATTGTAAACATTATACATACCTCCATAGGACGGGTTGTCCACTCTTTGGAAATATTCGTCTAGATTTTTTAGCCGGATAAGGTTGTTTCCCATATAATCCGCTATTTCTGCCTTCAGCAAATAATAATCAGGGGCATTATAGGTCATGGTGACCGAATCAAGGATTCTTAGGGCTTCCTCCGGATTTTTATCATTTGAAAAAACGATCCATGCTATACCTTTTTTGGCATAGGCATTATTGGAATCGATTTCCAATGCCTTTAAATAATGTTCGTACGAATCCTTCAATCTTCCTGCATGCCCGTAATAGTCGGCCAAATTGGTCAAACTCCATAACATCAGGGATTTATTCTTGGACTCCAAGGCAATGGATTTAGCCTTTTCCATAAAGGTGATGGTCGCTTCCAAGTCGCCTTTATAATCGTTCCATTTGGCCAGTCTGATCAGGTAGCCAAAATCCTTCATGTTTTTAGTACTGTCCAGATATTTTTCCGCTAACCTGTAATTTCCCAATTCCATGTGCACATCAAAAAGCAGGAACCGACTTTCTTTTGGATCAGCACCCAACTTTCTAGCTTCCTTGGCCATGACCAATGCCTCCTTAAACCTATGCTGGGAAATATAGTTTCTAGCCAAGGACCTTCTATAACCAGCCCTACCTATAGATGCGATTTCAACGGCCCTTGTGAGACTTTGCTCCGCCTTTTTTAAATAGGAAATATCCCCGGTTTCCTTAAAATATCTATTGTACTCTCCGCCTACAATACCAAAACTGGTAAGCTGCATACTATCCGGCCTTATTTTGGCATTCCATAATTCAAAATATTTGGATGTGGTCTTAGTAGGTTCAGTCTTTAAATACGGATTGTAGTCCGCTGCGCTTGCTACAGTTTCATGTGACTTTTCACTACAGGAAAACGTAAGTAACAGGGCTAAAAAATAGATGTAAAATTTCATTGTCGGTTTCTTTTGGATTGTTGTTTTTAGGCATTTAAAATAAGGGGGAGGTTTAAAGCTCCCCCTTGCTCCTCTTTTTCATAGTCTTTATTCAGGAGCTCCCAAATAAGGGAATGTTGTTGAAATATCGGCAGTAAGCCCAACACCATCGGATGTTAATCTTGGTAAATCTTGCATTCCGTCCATATCCGTATCCTGACCGCTGAAACGTGCTCCATCACCACCTCCAAATAATAATATTAGGGAAATATCTATGACATCGTCTTGTGGGGTTCTTCCAGTGAGTCCTATAGCACCTTCATAATTAGGGGCACCCATACCAGGGTTAAAATAGGTTGTTGGTAAATCCGGAGCTACCTCTAGAACATCATTGGCCAATACGGTAGTAAGTACCGTTGCTGATACCGGATTGTTGGTAAACCCATCATCTTCCGGTCCGTTCAAAATATCGCCCAGAATATTTGGTTCAAAATTTACGGCCGCAGGATCTGCACCCAATATATTGGCATACACATCGTGATAAGCTTCCAAACGTGCTTCAAAACCTGCTTGGAACATTGCTCCCATCTCGGAAGGGATAGCCATGTTATGGGCATTTTTGGTCTCGTCGTCAGCACTTAGTACCGTATTGATTCCCGGTCTACCCATAAAATCTATTTGGGTGTATGTTCCAGAGAAATCAGGCATCGTGGGCTCCATTCCATCTTCGCAAGGGGTACAGGACCCACCGCAATCCACACCGGTTTCATCACCGTTCATCATGCCATCGTTACAGGTGGCCATTGCCATAGGTGGTGTATAGTCGTCATCATTATTACAAGAAGCCAGCATGGCCAGTGAGCCTACGGCTAAGAACAAAATTTTTATATTATTTAGTTTCATCTTTTTATTTTTTACAGTTTGATTATTATTGTTTGGCATTGGTGGTGACCCAGGTCTTATACACATTTAATCCCAAAACATTTGTCGCAGTTGTCTCTCCCAACATACTATTTGGAATTTCTACGACGATAGACATAGTGTTGGCACCATCAAAAGTATCCACAGCTGTAGTATCATCGTCGTCAGTTGAATTGGGATCACCCGCAGGTTTAAATCCTTCTGGTGCCATTCCCCCAATTACCGCATTGAATTGAAAAAAGTCAAAGAAGAAGGCATCCTGCCTTGGTCCAGCAAATAGCGAAACCCCATCATCAGTGGTTTCCACAATGGCGGTATCCGAAGAAATATCTACGGAACCCAAGGGACTATCTACCATCACTTGACCACTGATTCCTGTAGTGGTTGGAGCAACCGGCCCAAAGAAGTACATTTTTCCATCTCTTGGAATGGCCTGTATTACCAAATCCTCTACCAAATCTCCATCCGTATCGATATTGATTTCGGTCAATACATTCTCATCAAAGGTGCCGTATGCCAAATCTGGCAATACATTGGATTGAATGTCTACAGCAAACACAGTGTTGTCTGAACCCTCAGTAGGCTCAAAAGCATAAAAGTCGGCAATATCGGCAGTGGTTCCCATGGAATCCGGTGCATCGATGTGATCTGCGGCAACCAATACTACGGCTGCCAGGGCCAATGCCCCAAGCCCAATAACTAATTTCGTTTTTTTCATTATTATTAATTTTTAGATTAGAATCACCCTTACCTACGCAGTAGACCTACGAGGGTTTTATATTAAATGTTAAAGTATTGTTAATTATATTTAAGGGGTGTCCCGCCTCCTGGTCTTAACCGTAGTAAAATTTTAAGGCGATACAATATTTTATTATCCCACAATCCAATCCAAAAAGAAATACTTATAACAATTTTGTGAACTAAAGGCAAGAAGCATTTAGCTAACTTTGCGACTTCAAAAAAACAGGAAATGAATCCGTCAGCCAGCGGTTGGATAGATAAGTTTGGGTCCCTTGTAAAGAACCATGTTTCCGCGTACACTACTTTTGGTGATTTATATGAAACCCTAAAGAAAGTTGGCTTTGTTTATGGTATAAATACAGGTTACCCAAATTTCATATTGCCAGAACACGAGTTCTCCGAAGATGAAAAGGCGAAAGTAAATTTGGTAACAGCGCTATACTTTACTTTTAGGATTGAAACGGGCCAAACCGATTTTAACCTGTTCCTTGAAAAAATATTCTTATTCTATGAAACCTTGGAGGTCAATAAAGTCTCCTTCTTGGGAAAACTTTTTTCGGGTAACAAAACTTCCACAAAGCTTGAAAAAATTCTGGAATCACGTGTTTATCTCGAAGATAATATCATAAGCAAGACCTTCAATAGTTTTATTACCAATTCGCTGTTGTACATTGATGTACTCTTGTTCAGAAAATATTTGTTGAAGGCAAAAGGAATAAAAAAGCACGCCCAAAGGCTTGAATATCTTTCCATTAACATTACCTATCATGCGCTAAACTCAAAGGAAAAGAATAGAAAAGATGAGAAGTTGGCCCAGTTGTTAGCCTCTTCATTGACTTTTATAAGTAATGATACGCAAAAATTCGATGATTCGTACAGGGAGCATTTACTGGCCAATGACAATGAATGGGAAAATAAATATTTATTGGATCTGGCCTGTCTCACCGTATGGGAAGACCATACTTTACAGCCCATTGAGTCTGAATTTATCCATGAAATAGGTAAGGACCTGAAATTGGATGAAAAAACAATTCAAGATTCCCTTTCATATGTCACCTATTTTATAACCGCTCACAAGGAAACGATACCCTTTCTGCAGGAACATAATATGGCCGTGCAATTTTATGATAGCATGTCCAAACTTGTGAACCGGCTTATCCTTCGAAATCGGAAACGTTTACATAAGGAACTCTCGGAAAGCGCGGAATTGGTCGCTCTTTTATCGAAAAGCACTATTAAAGATCTTACAAAGGAGGAAAAGAAAAAAGTGCAGTCGCAGCTTTTGGACATTTTTAAAAGTATACCGTCCCTGGCCATTTTCTTGCTTCCCGGTGGGGCCATTTTACTTCCGATATTTATCAAATTGATACCAAAACTATTGCCCTCTGCCTTTGATGAAAATCGGGTGGAAAATGAAGGGTAGTTGTTGGTTGTTGTTAAAAAACCAATTCCTTTTAACTATTAACTATAAACCATCCCACCTACTCCAACCACAACTTAAAATCCTTGACCCGTTCCCTACTCACAATGATTTCCTGTTCCGAAAATGAATTTAGCTTAATCTGCAAACGGGAATTGGTATAGGAAATGATGTCTTTAATATAGTTGATGTTCACATAAAACTTTCTGCTGACCCTAAAAAAGGTTTCAGGTTGTAGCTCCCCTTCCAAATTTTCCAAGGTTATATCCAGCAAATAATTTCTACCATCGGATGTGGCCGCATACGTGCCCTTGTTCTCACTATAAAAACATTCCACATCATCTGCATTGATTATTTTCAAATGCTGACCCACTTTGGCCGTAAATCTTTTTTTGTATTCTCTTTCCAAAGGATTTACCAATAGCTTTTTTATATCCTCAAAATCCAAGGTCAATTTTTTGGTCTCGGGTTTTAAGGTGCGGTATTTTTTAACGGCACTTTCCAATTCCTCATCATCAATAGGTTTCAACAGATAATCTATGCTGTTTAGTTTAAAAGCCTGAAGGGCATATTCGTCATAAGCGGTGGTAAAAATAATAGCACTCTTAACATCTACCACATCAAATATTTCAAAGGAAAGCCCATCCGAAAGCTGAATATCCAAGAAAATAAGGTCCGGATGCTGGTTTTCCTGGAACCACATAATGGATTCCTCCACGGAGTGAAGCATGGTAGATACTTCCACATCCAATTCAGATAAAAGTCTTCCAAGTCTTCTGGCGGCAGGTTTTTCGTCTTCTATAATAATTACGTTCATGCTTTTTTCAATGCTTGTGGTATGTTAAAAATACAATTTATTATATGCCTTGATATATTTTTTTAGGTTGTCCATTTTTACCTTTTATGGCTACCAAATTTTTCCGCATCCCGCTTCTCCTGTTCCAGATATTTTTGAATCTGACGCTCCTCCCAATTTTTAGAAAAAAGTGTGGTTCGGTTAAAAACTTTCAGACCATGGAAGAATAAGCCTATTCCCCAGAAAAACCATGTACTAAAGGTACCAAAGTGCCATACAGGCCCCATAAAGGATTCCCCATAGGAGGCATTTCCGACCAATTTCAATATTAAAAGAGTGATGTTTACCACTAAATAAATGGTAAGATGAATATAAAAGCCCTTCAATTGCTTTAGTCTTTCCTGAG
>JAUIGC010000118.1 GCA_030429835.1 Bacteroidia bacterium | reverse complement strand
TAAGTAGGCTGTCCTATTTGCAGATATTTAGTTTTTCTCCGGACCAACTATTGGAAGATCCAAGTATAAAAAGAATATATACTTACCCCGAAAGAGGTTATATCTATGATCGTAATGGAAACCTTCTTGTGGGAAACGACCCTGCCTATGATGTAATGGTCATACCAAGGGAAGTTAAACCATTGGATACTCTGGAATTTTGCGAAATGCTGGGTATCGACAAGGAAAAATTTATTGAAAAGTTAACGAAAGCCAGGGTATATTCTCCTAGATTACCCTCTGTCTTGATTCCTCAACTTTCTAAGGAAGACTATGCCAAGTTGCAGGAAAAAATGAGAAAGTACAAAGGGTTCTACATTCAAAAACGATCTTTGAGATATTACGATACTTCCAGTGCTGCAAATGTTTTGGGGTATATAAGCGAAGTAAATGAGGGAGATCTGGCTAAAAATAAATATTATATACAAGGAGAGCTAAGGGGAAGAACAGGTGTTGAAAGATATTATGAGGATCTATTAAGGGGTAGAAAAGGTGTACAATATATTCAAAAGGACCGATTCAATCGAGATATAGGCCCCTATAAAAATGGTTCTTTGGATACATTGCCCGAACAAGGGAAGCAGATTACCATAACCTTGGACAAAACACTTCAGGAGTATGGCGAGCGATTAATGGTAGGAAAAAGAGGGGGAATCGTAGCTCTGGAACCAGAAACTGGAGAAATTTTGAGTATGATCTCAGGGCCAACATATGACCCATCCCTTCTAGTTGGCAGACAACGTTCCAAAAACTATACAGAACTTTACAACGATACTATCGCAAACCCTACTTGGGACCGTTCCATCCACGCACAACAGCCACCTGGCTCACCATTTAAAACACTAAATGCCCTAATAGCACTGCAGGAAGGTGTATTGGATGAATCCACAACTATCAGATGCTATCATGGCTTTTATGTGGGCAAAAAGAAAAGAGGCTGTCATTGTGGTGGTGGGCTTCGTAACCTGAACAGCGGCATATACCAATCCTGTAATGCCTATTTTGCCGGGACTTTCCGTAAGATTTTTGAAAAATTCGATACTACGGACGAAGCTATGGACGTTTGGGAAAAGCACATGAAAAGTTTTGGCCTTGGTGATTATTTAGGTTATGACTTGCCTTTTGGCCAAAAAGGAAGAATACCTAATAAAGAATATTACGATAAATGGTACGGTGACAATAGATGGAGTTCGTCATATATAATATCAAACTCCATAGGGCAAGGTGAGATTTTGGCCACTCCGGTTCAATTGGCCAATATGACTGCTGCGATTGCCAATAGGGGCCATTATTTCACGCCCCATATCCTTAAGAAAATTGAGGGTAAGGATATTACAAACCCAAAATTTACCGAGCCCAATCATACAACAATTGACAAGAAATATTTTGAACCCGTAGTTCAAGGCATGGCGGACGTTTACAGGAAAGGAACCGCTAGATGGCTTCAGATACCAGGTATTGAAATTGCCGGTAAAACGGGTACGGCAGAAAACTTTACCAAAATCGATGGAGTACGTACCCAATTAACGGACCATTCGGTATTCGTTGCTTTTGCTCCGGTTGAGGACCCAAAAATTGCCATCGCCGTATATATAGAAAACGGTTATTTCGGTTCCCGCTATGCGGGCCATATAGCGTCTCTAATGATTGAAAAATACCTTAAGGGTGAAATCACACGAAAGGATTTGGAGAAGAAGATGCTAGAAAAAACATTGGAACATGAGTACGCAAAGCCCTATAGCGGCGAGGAATTTAAAATAAACGAGCGTGTTTGGTAAAGTTCTAAGGAGAATAGATTGGCTTACGATACTTATTTACATAGCACTGGTCTCCATAGGTTGGATCAATATATATTCCAGTACTTTTAGTGAGGAACAAACCTCTCTTCTTGATTTAGGTACACGATCTGGGAAGCAGCTGTTTTTCATCATTGTGAGCCTGGTAACCATTGTAGTAGTTCTTGCCCTGGAAGCCAATTTTTATGAGCGTTTTGCGAGTATTTTTTATCTGTTTTCCATGCTGTCCCTTTTGGGGCTATTCATATTTGGAAAAACCATAGCTGGCGCGACCTCTTGGTATGACCTTGGTTTTTTTAACCTTCAACCTTCAGAATTGGCCAAGGTGGCCACGGCATTGGCCCTCGCAAAATACTTGAGCGATATACAAACCGACCTTAGGCGCAGAAAAGACCAACTATATGCCATTTTAATTATTCTTATTCCTGCACTGCTTATTATACCTCAACCCGACCCAGGAAGTGCCCTCGTATTCTTTTCCCTGATATTTGTAATTTTTAGGGAAGGTTTACCTCTTTACTATTTGAGCATAGGTTTTGCCTTGATTTTGATTTTTATTGTCACCTTGATGTTCGGAACAATTTGGTTGATCATTGGTCTATTCTTACTGCTTGTTTTGTTCTTTTTTGTGAAGCGAAAATCCTTCAAAGTTCCCATCTTTCCATTAGTGATAGGTTCTATTGCCATTATTCTTTTTTCCCTATCTGTAAATTTTGTTTTCAACAATATTTTTGAACAACGACATAGGGATAGGTTTAGCCTATGGTTACGTTTGGAAAAGGATCCTGAAAAATTGGAACAAATACGAAAAACAATTGGTTATAATACCTATCAGTCGGAGAAAGCTATAGAATCTGGAGGTTTTTTCGGAAAAGGCTTTTTGGAAGGTACCCGAACCAAAGGTGATTTTGTTCCTGAACAGGACACCGATTATATTTTTACCACAATCGGAGAAGAATGGGGATTCATTGGAACAGCTACGGTAATTATTCTATTTTCCATTCTTTTTTTGAGGCTGATTTATCTTGCGGAACGTCAAAAAAACGACTTTTCCAGAATGTATGGGTATGGGGTAATATCAATATTGCTAATCCATTACTTTATCAATATAGGTATGGTCATTGGCATTTTACCCACCATTGGTATTCCCTTACCATTTTTTAGTTATGGAGGTTCAGGGTTATTATTCTTTACCCTATTGTTGTTTATATTTCTAAAACTGGATACAAATCGGCTTAAGGAAAATTTTTAAAATTTCCATTCTTTGGTATCCACGGAACTCTCCAATTCCTTTTGGAGTCCAGAGTCAATACCCTTGAAAAAATCAATCCCGGTTACGGCTTCAATACTATCAATAGGTACACAGAGTTTTTCCAACGGTATTTGTTGCTCCACCCCCCGCATTAAAAAGCCAATTACTTTTAGTTTTCCTTTGTCCTGTCTTGCTACAATCTTATAAAAAGTTTTGGGCACGTCCACATCCTCATCACCTATTTCCTCAAGGCCCGGCTCCAATACCCCTCCTGTAATCACATTTACACTACCATAGCGCTTGGCCCATTGTCTAACGTGCCTTTCCAAACGATTCCAAACACCTGCATTAAAATATTTGTCCTGCGGACTGATGTTGCTCGTATAAAATGTTTCATTATAGGCTTGTTCCGAAAATCTACGGTCACCTGCCGGGCACAAATGTCCCCGGTCGTATCCGGAACCTTTGTAGTTTCTCCAATCTGCCGACTTCGATTTTACCCACGGATCCTCTATGAAAAATGGTCTTTCCCTATCCTCATAAGTTAAATGTTTCCTATCCAAAGTATAGGCCACCCACTCCGCTTGTTCATATGGTTCGTTATACGATAGTGAAAAATAGGAATGATGAACAATGTCCCCAGTGGTGGAGTTGGGCAAGAACTCCAAAGGAAATGAACTTTCACGATTCTCCTTGCTATTTTCAGAGTATGGGCTTGGGGAATAAAAATTCTCAAATACCCAAAAACCTACAATACACATTCCTATCAAAATAGAGTAAATAGTGCTATTTTTAGGGTATCTCGCCATCTTCCAAATTTACTGACAATTTAGTAAGTTTTGGACCGATGTTACGACTATTGCCCTACGCAGTAAACCGATTAAAGAAAAAGAAAATTTATGGCACTAACTTGGAAAGATGTAATTCATTTTTCAGTAAATGGAAACCCCGTTCCCAATGAAAGAGTAGAGAAATCTGAGGAGGAATGGAAGGAAATCCTAACTCCGGAACAATATAGAATTACCCGGAAAAAGGGAACGGAAGCACCCCATTCTGGTGCTTTGTGTAGCGTTCATGATGCAGGCAAATATGAATGTATCTGCTGTGGAACACCTCTTTTTGATTCCAGCATTAAATTTGAATCGGGAACGGGATGGCCAAGTTTTACCCAACCTATACAGGATAATGCCATTAAATATATAAAGGATTCTTCTTTTGGAATGATCAGGGTAGAAGTGCTTTGCAATACTTGTGATGCGCACTTAGGTCATGTTTTCCCAGATGGACCACCACCAAGTGGTTTACGATATTGCATCAATTCAGAATCCATGAAAATGACAAAGGACCAAGTAGATGAATGATATGAAATTAGAAACCACAACCATTGGTGGCGGTTGCTTTTGGTGTACGGAAGCGGTATTCAAAGAGGTAAAGGGAGTGCATTCAGTAGTCTCGGGATATACTGGAGGAACGGCACCCGGCAAACCCACTTATAGGGAAATATGCTCTGGCTTAACCGGACATGCAGAGGTTGTTCAAGTCACTTTTGATTCACAGGTCATCTCCCTATATGATATACTGGAAATTTTTATGACCACACATGACCCAACCACTTTGAACAGACAAGGTGCGGACGTAGGAACCCAATATCGATCTGTAATTTACTATGCCAACGAGAATCAAAAGAGCATAGCCGAAAATGTACTTAATGATATTACTCGTCTTTATGAAAATCCCATTGTTACGGAACTATCCCCTTTAGGTGTATTCTATGAGGCCGAGGATTATCATCAAGATTATTATAAAAACAATAGTTCGCAGGGTTATTGCCAAGTAGTCATCAATCCAAAATTGGCAAAATTGCGGAAGCTTCACGCTGAAAAAACCAAATAAAAAAAGCCCCTTTGATCAAAGGGGCTTTTTAAACGTTCATATTACCATTAGTTCTTTACACTACTAGCCAATTTTATGTTTTTAAGATTGTTCATTTTCAAATCTTGTAGCACATTTACAGCTTCCTCAACATATACATCCTTAGCAAGGTTTTTGTGCCATCTATCCCTTTTTTCTCTTAAAACGGAATCTTGAGTAAATAATTCCTGTTCATATTTCAATGATTCAAAGGTCAATTTAGAGTCATAGTTTGAAAGGTTCTTAAAATAATCCGACTGTTCTTTGTCTTTCTCCTTTTCCTCTTTGTAAGTCATGTAATTCAAAGGAATCTCAGTTTCTTCCTGTTCTGATTTTAACCATTTGGCATTCTCCTCGATTAATTTTATTTGAGGATTGTTTGCCATTCTCTTTTTACTCTTGGCAACCGTTTCCTCGTAATCCAAGTAGCCATCCCAGGTTTTATATTCAGCCGGAGTAATTTTATCCCACTTTAAAGGGTTTGCCTGATCCCGCTCCCCTAAGTCTATATAGCTGTATTTATCCGGTACGACTACGTCACTTTTAACACCTTCCAATTGTGTGGAACCTCCATTGATTCTATAGAACTTTTGAGTGGTCAATTTTATGGCCCCCAAGTCTCCGTGATCGTTACTTCTAACAATATTGGATAACGGAATAACATTTTGTACGGTTCCCTTACCAAAAGTCTGCTTGCTGCCAATTATGATAGCTCTTTTATAATCCTGCATAGCTGCTGCCAATATTTCTGAAGCGGAAGCGGAAAGTTCATTTACCAATATTACCAACGGACCATCCCACTGAATTCTTTCATCTTTATCGTCATACACTTCTTTTTGCTTGTTCCCGGATCTAACTTGAACAATAGGTCCATCCTTAATAAATAGACCCGCCATTTCAACAACGGTCTTTAAAGACCCGCCACCATTATCCCTGAGGTCAAGAATTAGGCCTTCTGCACCTTCTTCTTTTAATCGTTCTACTTCCTTGGCAACATCCGTTGCGGCATTTCTTTCATTGTAATCCTCGAAATCCACATAGAATTTAGGAAGATTGATGATACCGAATTTTTCATCACCTCGAATGATATTGGCAGATTTTGCATAGGATTCCTCAAGTTCTACAACATCCCGAGTCAAGGAAATTTCTTCGAGGGAACCATCTACCTTTCTTACCGTTAAGTCTACAACAGTTCCCTGCGGACCTTTAATTAACTTAATGGCATCATCCAAACGCATCCCGACAATATTAATTGGTTCCTCTCCATTCTGACCTACTTTGATAATCTCATCACCAACTTCCAATCTTTGGTCTCTCCATACCGGACCGCCAGAAATAATTTCCACAATTTTAGCTCCTTCCGGTTTTTTCTGAAGCCTGGCACCTATACCTTCAAATTTTCCAGACATATTCATGTCAAATTTCTCCTTGTCATCTGGAGCAAAATAATACGTATGGGGGTCAAATTCATCGACGATAGTATTGATGTATTGCACAAACCAATCCTTACGCTCTAGGTCGTCAACAAAATCAAAAAACTCGTCCAATGTGGCCTCTGTAGATTCTCTTGATTCTATTTCTGCTTCTTCCGGGGTATGGGCACTATGGTCATGATCATCGGACATGCCTTCATCTACCGATTTTTCAGCATGGGCAATTTTTGAGTCATATGTTCCCAAGGTGGCATACTTCAATTGTTTCCTCCATCTTTCCATTAACTCCTTTCTACTGGAAGCAAAGGACTCTTCTTCGTACTTAATATTTATACTTTCATTTTCAGAATAATCGAAAGGCTGTTGTAGAACTTCCTTGTAAATAGCTTTGGCATCATTCATTCGCTTAATTAAGCGCTCATAAACCAAATTAAAAAAGGAAATATCCGTATTTTTTATTTGGTCATCTATCTGAAATTTATACTGTTCAAAATCAGCAATATCAGAAGCTAAAAAATATCTTTTCGTTGGATCAAGAACATCTATGAAGTCCTCAAAGACACTAACGGAAAAATCATCATCGATATCCTTTGGTTCATAATGTCCCTTTTCCAGAACATACGTAATTAGATCCAATAATAATTTATCCTTGTCATCATTTTCAAACGACTTATTGGTAAAACTGCAAGAAGCTACTGCCACCAGCATTACCGTTAAAACATAGGCTAAATTTCTTTTCATAAATATATTTTTAAATCTACTTTTCAAAACCTTTGAATTTGAGGATTACACGGACAACTTTTATGTCGAAATCCTCTAAGATAAAGAAAAAACCATGCCAATTTGGAGACGGGGAATTAATTTTTTGTTAAACGACCCGATCGCCAAATCCTATTTAAAAACGTATTTTTACCCTAGAAAGTATATGCCATGGGGAAACCTTTGATATTGGTCACCAACGACGATGGAATTACGGCTCCAGGGCTTAGGGCGTTGGTCTCCTATATGAGGGAAATAGGTGATGTAATCGTGGTGGCACCGGATAGCCCACAATCTGGCATGGGGCATGCAATTACCTTGGACAGCACCTTGTACTCCAAAAGGATGCAAGTGGACCTTAGCCATACGGGCACAGAGGAGTACAGTTGTAGCGGTACCCCGGCAGATTGTGTAAAACTAGGACTTCAAGAGTTATTGGACCGTAGGCCTGATATTTGTGTAAGCGGCATCAACCATGGATCCAATTCTTCTATCAACGTAATTTATTCCGGTACCATGAGTGCCGCCATTGAAGCGGGAATAGAGGGGGTGCCTGCAATAGGCTTTTCATTATGCGACTATAGCTGGGAGGCTGATTTTTCCCCTGCGGAAAAGTATATTAAAACTATTGTAAAGGAAGCTTTAATAAATGGTATTCCAAACGGAGTGGTCTTAAATGTAAATATCCCCAAACTGCCCAAAAAAAATTTGAAAGGGATAAAGGTCTGTAGACAGGCAAAAGCCAATTGGAAAGAAAAGTTTGACAAAAGAACGAATCCCATGGGCAAGGACTACTATTGGTTGACCGGGGAGTTTGAGCTTTTGGACAAGGGAGAGGACACAGATGAATGGGCCTTGGCAAACGGATTTATTTCGGTGGTGCCTACCCAGTTTGATCTTACGGCCCACCACGCTATACAGGATATTAATAATTGGAACCTGAAATGAATGTAAAAAAGGAACTATTGATCGGATTTTTGGTAGGGGTCATAGCCAATACCGTTGGTACTTTAGCCTATATTGTTTTATTCTCGGACTTGAGCATTGTTGAAACCTATAATGCCGCCGTGGCGCAAGGGCATATAGGAAGTTTATTGGCGTTGGGTGCTATTCTCAATCTTTTGGCTTTCTTTGGTTTTCTAAGAATCAAAAGGGACAATCGTGCCAAGGGCGTGCTTATTGCGACCATTTTAACGGCCTTTGTAATTCTATTTTACAAAGTTTTTTAGGATGAAGTATTACATTATTGCGGGTGAAGCTTCAGGGGACCTTCACGGTTCCAATTTGATCAAGTCTCTAATGGCAGAAGATTCCAATGCCCAAATCCGCTGTTGGGGCGGGGATTTAATGGAACAGGCCGGAGGCACTCTGGTAAAACATTATAAGGAAATGGCCTTTATGGGTTTCTTGGAAGTCCTGATGAACCTGAATGCCATTTTCAAAAATATCGCTTTTTGTAAAAAGGACATCCACAGTTTTAATCCGGATATAATCGTTTTTATAGATTATTCCGGCTTCAACCTAAGAATTGCAAAATGGGCCAAGGAAAACGGTTACAGAACAAATTATTATATCTCACCGCAAATTTGGGCTTCCAGGGAAGGAAGAATTGAAAAGATAAAAAGAGATATTGATGCGATGCAAGTAATTCTGCCCTTTGAAAAGGATTTTTACGAAAGTAAGCATAGCTACCCGGTCAATTTTGTGGGACACCCCTTAATTGATGCCATATCCAACAGACCTGAACTTAACGAAACCGAATTTAGGACTGCTTTTGAAATCGATTTACAAAAACCAATTATTGCGCTGTTGCCAGGAAGCAGAAAACAGGAAGTACAGAAAATGCTCTCGGTTATGCTTTCCACGACCAAGGAATTTCCCGAATATGAATATGTAATTGCCGGGGCTCCTAGCTTAGAAACTGAATTTTACGGTCCGTTTTTGGAGGGCAGCAATGTAAAAATGGTAAAAAATAGAACCTACGACCTATTATCCATTGCAACCGCAGCTTTGGTTACCAGCGGTACAGCCACACTGGAAACGGCTCTTTTTGGAGTTCCACAAGTGGTCTGCTATAAGGCCAACTGGATATCCTATCAAATTGCAAAAAGAATAATTTCTTTGGAGTATATCTCTTTGGTAAATCTCATCATGAAAAAGGAGGTTGTTACGGAACTTATCCAAAACAACTTGAATCCCAGTAGATTGAAAAAAGAATTGAAAGCCATCCTATCTGGAAAAAAAAGGGAAGAAATTCTCAAGGATTACAAAATACTCCAAAGGACATTGGGAGGATCGGGAGCCAGTAAAAAGGCGGCATCCTTAATTGTGGCAAATGCCAAATCTTAGTCCAAATCAGGCATTTACAAAATAATTACATAATTTTGATGTTCAAGTAAGAGATACTACTTGAAATCCATGCGCTATTATTCATTATTTCTACTACTTCTTTTATTTGCCAGTTGTGGCAGTTCCAAAAAAACAGCAAGCCCAAATGATAGAACTATCTCGGTTGCCGCTGCTGATGAAGCTAGACGGAATAACACGAATAACCTGCCAGAAGATTCAAAAAATCTGAACGTTTCAGAACGAATCTCTGAAAGGCACGCCACAAAAGCGGATGATATCATTAATACCGCCCTTACATTTTCGGGTGTCCGTTACAAGTATGGAGGGACAACCCGAAAAGGAATGGATTGTTCCGGACTACTTTATGTTTCATTTAGTGAACACGATGTGAAACTTCCAAGGACTTCTATACGCATGGCGGAAGAGGGCAAAAAGATAAGGGTAAAGGATATTGAAAAAGGAG
>JAUIGC010000328.1 GCA_030429835.1 Bacteroidia bacterium | reverse complement strand
CTTAGAAAGGTACATGCAGACCCACATCCAGGAAACTTTTTAATTAACTCAGATGGGGAATTGGTAGTTATTGATTTTGGTTGCATTAAGGAAGTTCCGGATGATTTTTATAATCCTTATTTTGAATTGGCCAAAAAGGAAAACATTTCCAATGATGTTGTTTTTACCGAAAAATTATACGAGTTGGAAATTTTAACTCCTTCCGATACAGAACAGGAAATAACATTCTTCAAGAACCTTTTCCATGAAATGCTAAGCCTGTTTACTTCTCCATTTCACGAGGAAACCTTTGATTTTGGAAACTCGGATTTCTGGGATAAAATCGCGGCCCTAAGTGAACACTACGCATCTGACAAGCAAATAAGAAAGATGAACGGAAATAGGGGGTCTAAACATTTTCTTTATATGAATAGGACATTTTTTGGTCTTTACAACCTGTTGAACGATTTAAAGGCTGAGATCAAGGTCAACCATTTTCAGAAGTATCTCTAGAAAAACTACCTTGCCCGAAAAAGATGCCGAATTAGGAATAGTTCTTATATTGCACTGCTGGTATTGTTAATAAATACGGACTAAATTCACAATATGTACAATTCAAAAATTACAGGTTTAGGTTATTACGTTCCGGATAACGTAGTAACCAATGATGACCTGTCCAAAATAATGGATACCAACGATGCTTGGATCCAGGAAAGAACCGGTATCAAGGAACGAAGACATGTGGTAAAAGGAGAGGATACCACAACTTCCATGGGGGTAAAAGCTGCCAAGATTGCCATTGAACGAGCTGGAATAGACAAGGACGACATAGATTTTATCGTATTTGCAACCCTAAGTCCAGATTATTATTTTCCAGGTCCCGGAGTACTGGTGCAGCGAGATTTAGGTATAAAAACCGTTGGCGCGTTGGATGTGAGAAACCAATGTTCCGGCTTTGTATATGCCATTTCGGTTGCGGACCAATATATAAAAACCGGAATGTACAAGAACATACTTGTAATTGGTTCTGAGCTGCATTCACATGGATTGGATATGACAACAAGGGGCAGGGGCGTATCGGTCATTTTTGGAGATGGTGCAGGGGCGGCGGTTTTAAGCAGGGCCGAAAATGAGCATGAAGGGATTTTGTCCACACATTTACATTCTGAAGGGCAACATGCCGAAGAACTTTCCTTAATCGCACCTGGTATGGGCAAAAGATGGGTTTCCGATATTATTGCGGACAATGACCCCAATGACGAATCCTATTTTCCGTACATGAACGGACAATTCGTGTTTAAAAACGCCGTGGTACGCTTCAGTGAGGTCATTATGGAAGGACTTAAGAAAAACAACTTAAAACCTACCGATATCGATTTGTTGGTTCCTCACCAGGCCAACCTTCGTATTTCACAGTTTATTCAAAGTAAGTTTGGACTTAAGGATGATCAGGTATTCAATAACATAATGAGTTACGGGAATACAACCGCAGCTTCCATTCCAATTGCATTGACAGAGGCATGGGAATCCGGAAAGGTCAAAACCGGGGATTTGGTAGTGCTCGCCGCCTTTGGTAGTGGGTTTACCTGGGGAAGTGTAATTATTAGATGGTAAAAATAAAACCCGAGGTGTACACCTCGGGTTTCTTAAGGTTAAAGTTATTTAAGAGAAAACCAACCCATCCTCTTTCATGGTAACTTTATCCTAATATAATAGACTTATAAAGAATAAATATGTTACAGTATTTATGGTCTTTAACTATTGATTAACTAACGTGTTGTAATCGTTTTAAAAGCGAAACCCGGACAAAAGCCCGGGTTTCTTGCTGATAAGCTATACTAAACACTAACCATTAACTATAAATATATAGCACTATCAACTTTTTAATTTTTTT
>JAUIGC010000117.1 GCA_030429835.1 Bacteroidia bacterium | reverse complement strand
GTATCCTTGGTATCACCATAGATAAAAAATTTGCAATAACCATCGTAATATTCTTTGGGGTTATAGCCGGCATTTCTTGGAAGGGTTTTCATCGTTTCCAATAAAAAGGTTCTTTGCTCTTGGGATAGGTTGAATTGCTGGTCAGTTTTAAAATGATCAGGGAAAATGACCCTTTTCAAAACATCATGTTGCGCCTTGATCGGGTAATAATTTTTTAATGAAAAATCGAACGGTTTTTCTATTAAAACTCCGTCTTCATAATATCCATGACCTTTTTTAATCTTGTGTAAAGTTAGTGGCTCGGGGGCGCTGTTTAACGTGGGCCTCGTCATTCCGGTGGTGCTGTCATTTAAATAGATGATTAATGGTTTTGTACTTAAATCTTCTGAATGATAGCCCAATCTATGGGAAATGCGAACTGGCCCTATTCCTTTTTTCATAAGGGACTCATTAATGGCGTCCTGGCCTAATAGCTCCACTAATCTATTATTAGCCAGATTGTCACTTACGGTAAATATTTGTAGGATGTCCTTTGAAAATGTGGATTCTATGGTGTCCCCTTCAATATAGTAACGTACCTCCCTGTTCAGGGAATCGGTTTCGTTCAATCGTTCCAATCCTAATGCGGCAATGGGAAACTTTACCGTACTGGCCGGATAGAAATAATTTTCTTCATCGACCTGAAAATCATAATCCGTAAATAAAATACTGTCATTTTTTCTATCGATTTTGGTATATCTAACCTGCACCTCAAATTGGTCAAGACTATCCATTACCCTTTTTATTTTGGGGTTTTGTGACCTCAAAGCAATTTCTAAGATATTACCCTTTTCCGTTGCTTTGGTGCACGAAAACAGTACCCCCATTATGATAAAGCATAAGGGGTATGAAAACATTTTTAAACCAAAACTATTCTTCAACATAAATTTCCCCTCTATGTGGTTTTAACCTATCTCTCATGGCAATCATGTTACTTTGGTTTACCACCATATAAGCTATACTATGCATATCGCTAATAGAAGTAAATCCGGTGGTGATGACATCTACATTCTCCATTACAATAAATTCCTTGAGATGTATTTCATGATGCTCTGCGATCTTTAGGGCAGCAGGACCCCTAAAATCCCAAATAAGTTTTATCTTTTTTTCCAAAACGCTCAAATCTTAGGTGTCAAAATTAATGTTTGGGTATTGTTTTTCAATGGATTTGGTAATTTTTGTTTGGAAGTTGTGAATGGTAAATTAATTATTTCCTTTGATCGATTTAAAATCTGTTAAGGAAAACCAATAGCGTTTGGTCGGGACTATGTATTTGCTATTTTTGCAGGATGTGTAATTCTCTAGTGATAGGACGCAAGATTGGTTTATTGCTGATGGGGATAGGAATTTTTTCTACCCTGTTTTCATGTGACACCTATTTTAATAAAAAGGTAGAGAAGGAGCCTTTGGCGAGAGTTGGCGAGGATTTTTTATATAAGGAGGATGTAGCACCATTTATCAAAGAAAGCATGTCTAAAGAAGATAGTGCATCCTTTGTGACCAATTATATCAATAATTGGGCTTCCAAACAACTATTACTTTCCAAGTCCAAAATTAATCTACCGGAGGAAAAACTTGCGGAATTTGATGCTTTGGTCAATACCTACAGAACGGATTTGTATACTAGGGCCTACCAGGAAGCTTTGGTCGCCCAAGGCACGGACTCCTTGATAACGGATGCACAATTGGAGCAATTTTACGACCAGCAACAGGAAAATTTTAGGTTAAAGGAAAGAATAGTTCGTATTCGTTTTGTGCAGTTGCCCCTGAATTTTTTGAACCAGGACGAAGTTGAAAAACGTTTAAGAAGCTTTAACGAGGAGGACCTGGTTTACTTGGACTCAATAGGGGTGCAATTCAAAAAATTGAATTTTAATGATTCCATATGGGTGAGTTCTTCCAGAATTTTTGAGGAAATACCCCCCATAACCTTTGATAATCAGGATAGATACTTAAAAAATTCACAATTTTTTGAATTGCAGGATTCAATAGGGGTATATTTGGGCAAAATAGAGGAAGTTAAGGATGTAAATGATATTGCTCCACTTTCATATATAGCGCCTACCATTAAGCAAGTTTTATTAAGTCGCAGAAAAATTGACTACCTGCGTAAACTAGAAACTGAAATCATAGATGAAGCAATTAGAGAAAAAGAATTTGAGGTTTACAATGACAATAAATAAATTAACATCAACCCTTTTGGCAAGTATGTTTTGTGTCGGTCTGATGGCTCAGGAGACAACTTCTGAAGAAGCTTCCGAAGACACGGCAATGAAGGAATCTCCAACGAAAAGGGATTCCACAAACTTTAAAAAAGTAAAGCTGGATGGTATAGCCGCCGTGGTTGGCGATTATGTTATTCTGGATTCCGATATTGAAAAAACCTTGATCGATTTAAAGAGTCAAGGAGCCTCCACGGAGGATATTACCCACTGTAGTCTTTTGGGCAAACTAATGGAAGATCGGTTATATGCCCATCAAGCGGTTCAGGATAGTATCTTGGTTTCGGACGATGAGGTGAATGCCACTGGAGAGCGTCAGTTACAATCCTTGGTACAGCAAATAGGTTCTATGGAAAAAGTCCTTAAATACTATAAAAAGGAGGATGAGCAAAGTTTTAGGGAGGAACTATACAAGATTAACAAACTTAGAATGTTGTCCGAAAAAATGCAGCAGGACATCATTTCTGAAATTGAGATTACCCCAGAGGAAGTTCGTCAATTTTACAATAAGATACCGGAGAATGAAAGACCGGTCTTTGGTGCCGAACTGGAAATTGCGCAAATTGTAAAGGCCCCAGAACCTTCAAAGGAGGAAAAACAAAAGGTTATAGATAAGCTTAATGAAATTAAGGCCGATGTTGAGGATAACGATGCCAGTTTTAGTGTTAAGGCTATCCTATATTCACAGGACCCTGGATCTAAATCCAAAGGTGGTTTTTATAGCATTACCAAAGAAACAGGTTTTGACAAGACCTTTAAGGATGTTGCATTTAGTCTAAGGGAGGGCGAAGTTTCCGAACCCTTTGAAACACCATTTGGGTTCCATATCATATATATTGAAAAAATAAGGGGTCAAGAACTCGATTTAAGGCACATATTGATTCAACCGGAAATTTCCCAAGATGCCTTGGACGAAGCCAAACAGGAATTGGACAGTATCCGTCAGAAAATTATGGATGGTCAATTTACCTTTGCAGAGGCGGCACTCAATTTTTCGGATGAAAAGGAAACCAAATTTGATGGGGGATTACTGCGAAATCCACAAGATTTTAGCTCACGGTTTGAGTTGACAAAAATGGACCCTACCCTATATAATCAGGTAAGGGATTTAAAGGACGACCAAATCTCGTATCCAATTTTAGAGGCGGACCCTAGGGGCGGACCTCCAAAATATAAAATTCTTAAGGTGACCAATCGCTTTGACGAACATGTTGCCGATTTTTCCAAGGATTATACCAAGATTCAACAAATTGCCCTTACAGAAAAGCAATATAACGCTATAAAAGAGTGGATGGAAGATCATATTGAGGACACTTACATTAGCGTAGGCGATGCCAACAGGGATTGTGATTTTGCGAATAACTGGGTAAAGAATTAAATATGTCAGATGTTGCCGCCGTCAAATTATTGGTACAGAAACACGCTTCTTTAAAAAGGGAAATTGCCAAGGTAATTGTTGGTCAGGAAGAAGTAATTGACCAAATACTGCTATCTATTTACACAGGGGGGCATTCCTTGTTGATTGGGGTCCCCGGGCTAGCCAAGACCTTAATGGTAAATACGCTGGCGCAGGCCTTGGGATTGGATTTTAAACGCATTCAGTTTACGCCTGATCTTATGCCCAGCGATATTTTAGGTAGTGAGGTCTTGGATCAAAACAGAAATTTTAAGTTCATCAAGGGGCCTATTTTTTCCAATATAATTTTGGCCGATGAAATCAATAGAACTCCTCCAAAGACTCAGGCGGCACTTTTAGAGGCTATGCAGGAAAGAGCGGTGACCATAGCGGGACATCAGTATAAGTTGGATTTACCTTACTTTGTTCTTGCTACGCAGAACCCTATAGAACAAGAGGGTACATACCCCTTACCTGAAGCCCAACTAGATCGTTTCATGTTTGCCATTGAACTGAAATATCCAAGTATAGAGGAAGAGATAATGGTCGTAAAAAATACGACTTCCACTTCAAAATACCAGGTACAACCACAGTTCAATGCCGATCAGATTTTAGAGGTCCAAGAGTTGATAAGGAGAATTCCGGTTCCTGATAATGTAGTGGAATACGCCGTGAGACTGGTTAATAAGACTAGGCCTAATTTAGAATCTGCCTCGGAGTATGTAAAACAATATGTGGACTGGGGAGCAGGGCCAAGAGCATCGCAAAACCTTATTTTGGCAGCTAAGGCGAACGCCGCCATTAACGGAAAATTTTCACCTGATATTGAGGATGTTCAAAAGGTGGCCTATGGGATACTTAAGCATAGAGTCATAAAAAACTACAAGGCCGAGGCCGAAGGTATATCGGAAGAGGATATTGTTACAAAACTTTTGTAGTCTTCATATAGATAGGGTTTTGCAGGCCTAAAATCTACTTTTTTCACAAAGCGATTGTTTAAAATGTGTTGAAAGGCAAAAAAGGATTTATTCCTTTCCTTAAAATTTTAATTGCGCCTTAGATTTTCTTAATTTTACGGAATTGCTTTAACATTAAATAGATAAATATGGCATTTGATATTGATATGATTAAAGGGGTCTACGCCAATATGGCGGAACGCGTGGATAAGGCACGCGATATAGTGGGCAAACCACTTACCCTTTCGGAGAAGATTTTATACGCTCACCTATGGGATGGTAATCCGTCCAAAGCCTTTGTTAGAGGTAAGGATTATGTTGATTTTGCTCCAGATCGTATTGCTTGTCAGGATGCAACGGCCCAAATGGCATTGTTACAATTTATGCAGGCCGGAAAACCGAAGGTTGCCGTACCAACAACTGTACACTGTGATCACTTGATTCAAGCGAAAAGTGGAGCGGCGGCGGATTTAAAGTCGGCCAACTCAACTAGTGCCGAGGTTTTTGATTTTTTGGAATCTGTTTCCAATAAATACGGAATAGGGTTTTGGAAGCCTGGGGCAGGAATCATCCACCAAGTGGTATTGGAAAATTATGCATTTCCGGGCGGAATGATGATAGGAACCGATTCACACACCGTAAATGCTGGAGGACTAGGTATGGTGGCCATTGGTGTTGGTGGTGCAGATGCAGTCGATGTAATGGCCGGAATGGCATGGGAACTAAAATTCCCTAAATTAATTGGAGTAAGATTGACCGGTGAGATTTCCGGTTGGACCGCCCCTAAGGATGTCATCCTAAAAGTTGCTGAAATTTTGACCGTTAAGGGAGGTACGGGAGCTATAGTTGAATATTTTGGACCTGGTGCTAAAGCACTTTCCTGTACAGGGAAGGGAACTATTTGTAATATGGGTGCAGAAATAGGAGCCACTACATCCACCTTTGGCTACGATGAGTCCATGGAAAGATATTTAAGGGCTACGGATAGGGCTGATGTGGCCGATGCGGCAAATAAAGTAAAAGAGTACTTAACGGCTGATGAAGAGGTGTATGCCAATCCGGAAAAGTATTTCGATCAAGTTATCGATATAGACTTATCAAAACTAAATCCGTTATTGAACGGTCCCTTCACTCCGGATCTTTCCACTCCTGTTGGTAAGGAAATGACCAAGAAGGCAACCGATAATGATTGGCCAATGCAGGTTGAATGGGGCCTTATAGGTTCCTGTACCAACTCTTCTTACGAAGATTTGTCCAGGGCCTCGTCCATTGCGCAACAGGCGTTGGATAAGAAACTAAAGACAAAAGCGGAATTTGGTATAAATCCTGGCTCTGAGCAAGTACGTTATACTGCTGAACGTGACGGTATCTTAGGAATATTCGAGAAACTGGATGCCAAAATCTTTACGAATGCCTGCGGACCTTGTATAGGTCAATGGGCTCGCTATAACGACCCTAAAAATGCTCCAAAGAATAGTATCGTGCATTCTTTCAATAGAAACTTTGCGAAGCGTGCGGATGGAAACCCCAATACACATGCTTTTGTAGCGTCACCTGAAATTACGGCGGCCATCGCGATTGCGGGTAGATTGGATTTTAACCCGATGACGGATACTTTAATCAATGAAGACGGACAAGAAGTAAGATTTGATGAACCTACGGGATGGGAATTGCCTCCAAAGGGATTTGAAGTTGAGGATGCCGGATATTTGGCACCCAGGGAAGACGGTTCTGGTGTAAAGGTGGTCGTAGCACCTGATTCAGAAAGGTTACAGTTATTGGAACCGTTTGAGCCAATTACTAATGAGGAACTACAAGGGGTCAAATTATTGATAAAAGCCTATGGAAAATGTACAACGGACCATATCTCCATGGCTGGACCATGGTTGCGCTTTAGGGGACATTTGGACAATATTGCGAATAATACGCTAATTGGTGCGGTGAACGCATTTAATAAGAAAACCAATTTGGTCAAAAATCAGTTGACGGGTGAATACGAAGGAGTCCCTGATACGCAAAGGGCTTATAAGGCTAAAGGTATAAAGTCCATAGTAGTGGGAGACCATAACTATGGCGAAGGCTCTTCAAGGGAACATGCAGCTATGCAGCCAAGACATCTTGGTGTGGCAGCGGTTTTGGTTAAATCCTTTGCACGTATCCATGAAACTAACTTGAAAAAACAAGGAATGCTGGGATTGACCTTTGCCAACGAGAACGATTATGATTTAATCCAAGAGGACGATACCTTCAACTTTGTGGACATCGCGGATTTTGCTCCGGACAAACCTTTGACCATTGAAGTGGTTCATGCCGATGGTTCCAAGGATACCATTAAGGCAAACCATACCTACAACGCAGCTCAAATTGGCTGGTTCAGGGAGGGTTCTGCCCTAAATGTTATTAAGAGGCAGAATGCAGCTTAAATACATTGTATAAAATAAGTAACGAAAACTCCCGATAATGTTCGGGAGTTTTTTAGTTTTGAGCACCACATTTTTAAAATGAAAAGACAGACATTTTTTACCCTATTAATTATAGCATTGGTATTATCCTTTTTTGTGACACCATTAGGAGACTATAGTAAAATCCTTTTAAATAGATGGCTGTCAACTTCCCCTACGATCATCAGCCCCGAAAAGAGGGGTAAAATTGCTGATTATGACTGGAAATTAAAGGATGAAAATTGGAAATTTTTCAATTTTGAGGAAGCCAAGGGTAAAGTAGTTTTCATTTCATTCTGGACTTCATGGCATTTGCCTTCCCAGGCGCAGTTAAAGGATATTCAGAATCTATATGAAAAATATAAGGGAAGGGTTGAGTTTTATATCATTACCAATGAGGAAAGAGCTCCGGTTGAATTATTTATGGAAAAGCATGGATATACATTTCCCGTTACATATCAAATAATAGGGGAGAAGAGTCCAATAAGTATTTTAAAACCGCCTGGGTCCTATATCTTGGATAAAAACGGATATGTGGTCGTTCATCAAAATGCCGTGGCCGATTGGAATAATACCAAGGTTGATACTTTATTGGAACAACTGCTTCAGGAGTAATGGGATTATTTGGCCCTTTTAAAGTATTTAAAGGGAACCAATAACATCCCAAAGCATTCCCCATCTTCTTTGCCTAAATGCTTGTGATGGATTTTATGGGCACGTCTTACACCCCTTGCATACCAATTATTTGCATTTCTAAAGAGTTTGAATCTTTGGTGGATAAAAATGTCATGTACAAAAAAATAAGCTATGCCGTAGGCCAAAATACCAAACCCCAGTGGCCATCCGTACCAAAAACCATTTGCCCCGGAATAAAATAGGGACATACTTACAATGGCATAGAAAATAAAGAACGCATCATTTCTCTCAAACCAGGAATCATGATCCTTGTGATGGTGGTCTCTATGTAAAGTCCATAGAAACCCGTGCATGATATATTTATGGGTAAACCATGCCATAAATTCCATAAATGAGAAAGTTCCTAAAAAAATAATAATCCAAAGTAAAGTCTTCATTAAACCAAATTCATTTTATATTTCACATAAGATCTTGCCAGCAGACCGAATTTTTCATAGTCCGGAACACGAATCCGAGTGCTTTTAATTTCCATAGATGGTGTGTTCTGCAGCTTCTTAAGTAACCTTGAGTAATACCTATAGGCTGTATAAACACCAAATTTTGCCTCAATGGGCAGCTTTACGATGCCTTGATAACCTTGCTGAAAATCTCTTTTTATTTCGTCAACGATTTCTTTTTTTGCAATTTCGTCCAATGCCGCTAAATCGGCATTTGGAAAATAGGACCTGTTCAATTCCTCAAAATCCGCTTTAACGTCCCTTAAAAAATTAACCTTTTGAAAAGCTGAACCCAAGGCCATGGCGGAATCTTTTAAATTTTCATAGGAATCATCACATCCTTTAACAAAAACCTTAAGACACATCAATCCAACAACATCCGCAGAACCATAAATATATTCCTTGTATTCGGCATCCGTCTCGTATACCTTTTTTGTTAGGTCCGCTCTCATACTTCTCATAAAGGACTCTACCAAATGCATTGGAATATTATACTTGTGAAAAGTATGCTGAAAGGAGTTTAAAATAGGATTAAGGCTTATTTTGTTCTCGAGTGCATCAGCAAGTTCTTCCTCAAATTTTTCAAAGAGCGTCTTCTTATCATAATCGTGAAAGGTATCCACAATTTCATCTGCAAACCTTACAAAACCATAAATATTGTAAATATCTCCCCTAATGGAGTTATGAAGCATTTTTGTTGCCAAGGCAAAAGAAGTACTATAATTTTCGGTAACTATTTTACTACACTGATAGGATACCTTGTCAAAAGTTATTTTCATTGTGATAAGTTAGTTATTTTTTGTCAAAAGTTCAGACACCAGTTTACCAGAAATAAGGGACGGTGGCACACCGGGTCCAGGTACGGTAAGTTGACCTGTAAAATAAAGGTTCTTAACTTTATTACTTTTTAATTTGGGCCTTAAAAAGGCGGTCTGTGATAGTGTATTGGCCATACCGTAGGCATTTCCCTTGTACGAATTATACCTTTCAACAAAATCGTTTACACAGAATGTTTCTCTAAAAAGAATTTTATCCTGAACGGTCTGGTCTGTTTTTTTCTCAAATCTTTCCATGATTAAATCAAAGTATTGCTTCCGTAGTTCCCTGGTGTCTTCGAGTCCAGGGGCAATGGGAACCAGAAAAAATCCGGTTTCACAGCCATTGGGCGCCATGCTTTCGTCGGTTATGGAAGGAAAGTTAGCATAGAAAAGCGGACTGGAAGGCCATTTTGGCGTATCGTAGATTTCCTGTGCGTGCTGTTCAAAATCAGTATCAAAAAATAAATTATGGTGCTCCACATTTTTTAGTTTCCCATTAAAGGCGATATAGAACAATAAGGACGACGGGGCGAATGTCTTCTTGTTCCAATACGTTTCGCTATACTGCCTATATTTTTTATCCAGTAGGCTTTCAGAATGATGATAGTCCGCACCCGTTACCACGATATCGGCCAAAATTGTACTGCCATTACAAACAACCCCATCACATTGGTTATTTGAAACCAATATTTTCTCTACAGGTGAACTTGTATATATTTTTACACCAAGTTCTTTGGCAAGACTGCCCATGCCTTTGATAATTTCATACATACCCCCTCGCGGATGCCATGTTCCCAAACCAAAATCGGCAAAGTTCATAAAGCTGTAAAAGGCTGGCGTGTCACTAGGTTTTGCACCGAGAAAAAGGACGGGAAATTCTAAAGTTGCTATCAATTTGGGGTTTTTGAACCTTTTTCTTACCTCAGAACTTATGGTCTTAAAAAATTGGTCCACCTTGAAAATCGTTTCTTTGGTGACCAATTCCAAAGGGGACAGACCAGGTCTCAAAACTATTT
>JAUIGC010000116.1 GCA_030429835.1 Bacteroidia bacterium | reverse complement strand
ACAATCAATTGGTGGATATTACCCATGACATCATTGCAGAAGCCTTCTCTGAAAAAGTGATTACTCCAGGCATAACCACGACTTCCGATGTTGTCTGGTGGATGCGCCAAAAGGTTACGGATTTAGGATTGGAAACGTGGTTTCACCCCACGGTAGATGTACAGCGTAGTAGTGCTGGCCAGAATTCCGAATTTTATTCTTTTTCTGATAAACCTGACGAGATGGTCATCCTTCCTGGCGATTTGCTGCATTGTGATTTTGGGATCACGTATCTCCGTTTGAATACAGATTGTCAAGAATTGGCTTATGTTTTAAAGCCTGAAGAAAAGAAAGCTCCTGACTTTCTGGTCAATGGATTAAAAGACGGAAATCGCGTTCAGGATTTCCTGACCCAAAATATGATTGCCGGAAGAACCGGAAATGAAATCCTTGCGAAATCCCTTAGCGAAGCAAAGGCGGCCGAATTAAGGCCATCTATTTATACCCATCCGCTTGGAATGTACGGACATTCCGCCGGCACCACTATAGGTATGTGGGATAGTCAAGGAGGAGTTATGAAAGATGATGGTGAAAATTATCCCTTAAACCCGAATACGGTATACGCCATTGAATTGAACACTACGGTTACAATTCCCGAGTGGAAACGTGATATTCGAATCATGTTGGAGGAAGCGGGCTTTTATGGTCTGGATGGTTTTAGGTATGTGAATGGCAGGCAAACAGAATTGTTGTTGATTCCCAGGGTAAAAGGGCATCAGGGGAATTAAGAGGTTTCTAAAAATTGTTTATTTTGAGGATATGGCTCCGAAATTCGAATTTAATGGAAATCTATGGACATGGCTTGTCTTTATGTTCCATGGAATCATTATCGGTCAAACCGTTATTAAGGGAACCGTAACGGATACGGACACGGGACTTCCTTTGCCCTATGTGAATATTGGTTTTGTAGAACGTGGCCTTGGAATCGTATCTGAGGAAGATGGCACTTTTAACTTTTCATTTGATTCAACTTTACTAACAGAGAATGATACCCTAAAAATATCCTCTCTTGCCTACAAGGAATATAGAATACCATATACGGAGGTACTAAGGTTGCCTAAATTTTTTGAAGTAAAATTGGAACCGGAAATCATTAGTTTAAATGAGGTAGTTTTAACCGCAGATAAAAGGAAAAGAAGGAACAAGACCGAAAAAATGGTTGGATATTCTAATGTGGGAAAGTCAAAGATTGGTTCTTGGGAGGGAAAAGGAGCACTTGGAGGTGAACTAGTCACTAAAATCTATGTTTCCAAAAAGAAACGACAGCTGAATACCTTTTACTTTTATATTTTGGAAAACAAGTCAGATAGTCTGTTAGTGCGCATTAATATCTATGATGGTAAAACTATAGTTCCTGAACGTAAACTTATCTCAAAGAATATTTTTTATACCATAAAGACAAAAAAAGGAAAGGTAGGGGTAGATTTAAGGCCATACAATATTATCGTACATGATGATTTTAGTATTGGTATAGAGCTTATCAAAAGCTATGGTAATGAACATGGACTTATAGTTGCAGGGGACGATAGGCCAGGGGTCTCCTTTCGAAGGTATGCAAGTCAGGGGAATTGGAAAAGGCATCCAAAAGATGCATTGACATATTTTTTAAGTACTTCATTGTTGGAAGAATCCGAAGATGAAGAGAAAGTACAGTTTGACGAAAATGTAATAACAACCTATTCTACCGATGAATTACTACCAAGTATAGGCAAAAAAATTGATGTGGTTAACGGATTTGTGTTCAAGGGAGGCGAAAAGGTGAAAGGAGTTAATGTTCAAAACTTATCTTCAAAAGAGGTGGTTACTACTGATGAAAACGGCAGGTATTCTATAAGGGTAAAAGTTGGCGACCAATTGGAATTCTCCTATCCTTCTATGCAAAGTGAGCTTAGAAAAGTGTTGGAAACTACTTTTTTCATTAACGTTGCGTTTGAGGAACATGTCCTTGAATTGGATGAAGTTACCGTAACTAGTTCTGGAAAGAAAAAAAGAACACAGGAAGAATTGTTCAGGGATTATGATGTGGATAAAGACATAATAAAAACATCCTTTGGTATCTATAGTAGGGATTCCGAAGGGTATGACATGCAAATTTTGGATGAGAGTGAATTTTCAACCGGGGCGAAAAATGGAGCGACAAACCTTGTGAATTTATTGAGAGGTCAGATTACCGGTTTTGCAACGAGGGACAATGAAATATTTGGGGGCACTATTGATATCTATTTGAGACAATCAGGTTCCACCAATCGAAAACCTGCTATTTATGAGGTTGATGGGCATATGGTATCTGCTTTCCCCAATTTTATAGATGTGTCTCAAGTGAAACGTATTGCGGTACTTTCTGGCATGGCCGCGGTAGCAAAATATGGGTCTATAGGTAACGCAGGTGTAATAATTATAAATACGAAGTCTGGCAACTTTTTGCCTACAAATGGTAATACTGAAATTAAAAAACCAGAGACGGTAAAGGCTATTAGTGAGGAGGAGGCACGTCTTAATTGGCCAGATTTTTAAAAGGAAATCTATGCGGCCAAAAATATTGAAGACGCCCAGAAGATTTACAATACGTATGAACCAAAGTATGGTACCAATACCAATTTTAATATTGATGCTCTAAACTACTTCTTGGAATTTTGGAAAGAGGAGAGCTTTACAGACCAATTATTGAACAAAAGTATGGGTATTTTTAAAAGTGATGGCACCTATCTTAAATCCTTGGCCTTTTTGCTAGATAAATATATCGGTGGTGAACTAGCTGTTGAGATTTATAAAAAACTATTTGTTTTGAAATCGAATTCTCCGCAATCGTATAGAGATTTGGCCCATGCCTATAGTTCGAACGGTATGGAGGCGAGTGGTAAGAATTTGTATGCTAAGTACTATAATTTAAACAAGGAGGGCTATTTTTCAAAACCGCCCGAAGCCTTACAGCAGGTTGTCAATACTGAGGTAAAAACACTATTGGACATAAAGGAATCCGAAGTTGACACTCTTCTTGCACGCCTAATGAATGTAGATGAAGACAGGGTTAGGATTCTTTTGGAATGGAATGATGATACGGCTGAATTGGACTTTCAATTTATAGACAACAACAATTTGCTAAGTTTATGGGCCAACTCAAATGATGGAAAATTGGGCGAAAGTCTGGTGTCAAAAGGATATACCAGTAAGGATTTCTTTATCTATGGGGATAACGGTACGTGGAAAATTAATTGCCTTTATAAAGGGAACAGGTCTGGGTTGGCTACCTATTTAAAAATCACTGTAAGTACGGATTATGGAACCGAAAGTCAAAAAGACGCCATACATATTTTTAGGATGGATATTAAGAATGTCAATCGTGAACTTTTGGAGATTTCATTAGGGTCCATCAACAAGTCTGAAAAACTAGGATATTAGTTTTTTTCAATGGATGCCAAAGGGAACTTTTGCTTACTCCAAAATTAAAGGGGCATCACCTATATTAAATCTTTCATAGCGTTTCTGAACCTTTTAATGCACTGCTTGGGGATAAACCACAGTTTAAATTAATAGTAATACTATTAGAAACAATAAAAATACTGTTAAATACTTATTAATGCATGAATCATTTCTTTGGACATATCATTTTATTACGTAACTTCTTACTAATTAAACACTAAATCAACCGGTTATGAAAAAGTTGTTGCTTCTATTGATTGTTCTTCCATTGGCTTCAATGGCACAAGAAGATGGTTTGAAAACAATCAAGGGAAGGGTCAGCGACAATTCCGCACCCATGCCCAACGTTGTCGTATCTACGTCGCTTACGAATAATAAGGAGGTAACGGATTCCAATGGAGAGTATTCTATAGAGGCCGAAGTAGGGGAGACCATTACCTTTACCTATATGGGCATGGAACCCGTGGAAATTAGGGTAGAGGAAGTGACCCGTTTTCTAAACATTACCATGTATCCCAAGACGGAACAGTTAAATGAAGTTACGGTGACCGAACGGGCAAGAAAATTAAAATCGCAGAGGGAGCTTGAGGCGGAGTATATCACAAATAAACGTTTGGTCAGGACCGCTTATGGAATTATGGATATGGATATGGCCCCTGGGAGTATCAATATGTTAAATGAAGACCAAATTATGCCCTTTGCGTCTTGTTTTTTAGAGGTTCTTAGATCTAGATTTCCGGGTGTTAAGGTTTCAGGCGATTGTTTCAATGGCGGAAATGTTTGGGTCCGCACACCAACTTCTTTAATATTAAAGAGACCGGCCATTTATGATGTTGATGGTCAAATTTTTACCGGTACTCCTTTGTGGCTAAATGTTACTTCAATTAAAAGGTTGGCTGTCTTAAAAGGTTTTGCTTCGACCGCAAAATATGGTATGCAGGGGTTTGGAGGGGTAGTGGTAATCAATACAATTCTAGGTCCCCAATACGATAAGGACCAGGTAGATCAGGCAAGATTGCGCAATAATTTTTACGACAACGGTGCGGTACCCCAACAAAGGCTTATGGAAGGGGCACCGGATTACCTTACGGAGCTCCATGCGAGTACGACCGTGGGGGAAGCGCAAAAGGTCTTTCAAGATTACCTATCCAAATACTCGGGGTCTTTTTATTATTTGGTGGACAGTTACCGCTATTTTATGGATCGAAAAAACGAAACATTTGCGGAAGGTCTGATCCGGGAGAATTTTGGCCGTTTTAACGATAATCCCGTGGCCCTCAAGTCCCTTGCCTATGTTTACGGGAGTTTTCAGGAATATGTAAAGGCACATGAGCTGTACAAGGAAGTTTTCATACTAAGGCCAAACTATGGCCAGTCCTATTTGGATCTGGCAAATAGCTACAAGCAGATCGGGGATTACCAAAAAGCGGTGGGCCTTTACACGCGCTATGACTACCTTTTGGAAAGCGGGTTTGTGAGCGATGAGCGAGGGGAATTTTCAAACTTGATGAATTGGGAAATGAACAACCTTATAGCCCTTAGGGGCGGTTATCTAATGTCAAAGAAAAATCTACGTAAATATGCCCTGGATGATGACTTTAAGGGTACAAGGCTCGTGTTCGAATGGGCGGATAGCGAGGCGGAGTTCGAGCTACAATTCGTGCATCCCGATAACCAATATTTCAAATGGAACCATACATTAAAGGATAACGCCGAGCGAATATACGATGAAAAAAAAGTGGGGTATTCCTTTACGGAGCAATTGA
Source organism: Bacteroidia bacterium (assembly GCA_030429835.1). Lineage (GTDB taxonomy): Bacteria > Bacteroidota > Bacteroidia > Flavobacteriales > Flavobacteriaceae > Maribacter. Next base: position 4,801 of record JAUIGC010000116.1, on the reverse strand, counting down.
TATATGATTCCTTTGAGGGATCCTGGCAGGTAAATGTAAATTATCTTGGTAATAAAAGTTTGACCCCTACCTACCTAAAGGCGACCATTTACCATAATTATGGCAAACCGTCCCAGACTGCGGAAATCAAGGTGTTCAAGTTGATGACCAAGAACGTGAACCAACAGTTGTTCACTGTGTCCAATAATGCAGAATTAGTTTCCAACTAAACTTGTAAAAAATCTATATTGAAGGGCTTTTTAATGGGTGCATGGTTGCAGCAAATCCACCAATAAATGTCCAAGAGCTCTTAAAAACCGAAATTGGATGCCTTTAAAATAGTGAAATTTAGGACTATTAATTCCGTGCTAAATTTTTGATTCATTCTTTGGGCGTATTTATTTATTACGTAACTTCTTACATGATAAACACTAAATCAATCTGTTATGAAAAAGTTGCTTTTTTTGTTGTTAGTCATTCCATTGGTGTCCATTTCACAACAAGCAGATTTGAAAACAATCAAGGGAACGGTAAGAGACAATTCGGCACCCATGTCCGATGTGGCTGTTTCTACATCCATTACATTCAATACATCAATTACGGATGCTAAGGGGAGTTTTAGTATCGAGGCACAAAAGGGGGAAAAGATCATCTTCTCTCGCGTTGGTATGCAAAGTGTTGAAATCTTAGTAGAGGACATTACCCGTATTCTCAATATCACCATGTATCCAAAAACCGAACAATTGGACGAGGTTACGGTGACCAAACAAGCACGTAAGTTAAAATCCCAGAAAGAGCTTGAGAAGGAGTATGATACCAACAAGTTTTTGATAAGGACTACTCATGGAATTATGGATTCAGAAAGTTCAGGAATCGTTGAAAGAGTTTTAACAAAGGATCAGCTCATGCCCGTTGATGCTTGCATTTTAGAACTACTTAAGTCTAAGTTTCCTGGGGTTTTGGTCAAAGGAGATTGCATGACTGGTGATGGGGCCGTTTTTACCCGAGGATCGTCTTCCTTTTTGCAAGGTAATAGTGCTATTTTTGATATTGATGGTCAAGTTTTTACCAATATTCCTATGTGGCTAAGTGCATTTTCTATAAAAAGAATGTCTATTCTTGTTGGTTCAAGTGCTACGTCCAAATATGGGATGCCAGGATCAAACGGTGTAGTAGTTATCAATACCCTATCAGCTCCGAAATACGATAAGGACCTTGTAGATCAGTCAAAGCTGCGCAATAATTTTTACGACAACAGAGCGGTTACCCAACAAAAGATTATGGAAGGAGCACCGGATTACCTTAAGGAGCTTTATGCCAGTAAAAATGCAGAGGAAGCGGAAGCGGTCTTCCAAAATTATCTGTACAATTATTCAGGGTCATTTTATTATTTGATAGATAGTTACCGCTATTTTATGGAGCTAAAAAACAAAAAATTTGCTGAAAGCCTGGTCGAACAACATTTTGACAGTTTTGGCGACAATCCGTTGGCCCTTAAGTCCTTGGCCTATGTTTATGACAGTTTTCAGGAATATGAAAAGGCTAACGAACTCTACAAGGATGTTTTTGTTTTAAGGCCCAATTATGGTCAGTCCTATTTCGATTTGGCGGAAAGCTACAGGCAGATCGGGGATTACCAAAAAGCACTAGATCTGTACACGCGCTACGAATATCTTTTGGAAAGTGGGTTTGTGAGCGATGAACAGGGATCGTTTTCCAATTTAATGGGATTGGAAATGAACAACCTAATCGCCCTTGAAGGTGGCAACCTGATGTCCAAGAAGAATCTACGTAAATATGCCCTGGAGGATGACTTTAAGGGTACGAGGCTCGTTTTCGAATGGGCTGACAGCGAGGCGGAGTTCGAGCTACAATTCGTGCATCCCGATAACCAATATTTCAAATGGAACCATACATTAAAGGATAACGCCGAGCAAATATACGATGAAAAGAAAGTGGGGTATTCCGCTACCGAGCAATTGATATATGATTCCTTTGAGGGATCCTGGCAGGTAAATGTAAATTATCTTGGTAATAAAAGTTTGACCCCTACCTACCTAAAGGCGACGATTTACCATAATTATGGCAAACCGTCCCAGACTGCAGAAATCAAGGTATTCAAGCTGATGATCAAGAACGTGAACCAACAGTTGTTCACGGTGTCCAATAGAACAAACTTGGTTTCCAATTAAACCTGCAACACCCCCATATTAAATGGCTTTTCAATGGGCGCATGATTTGCGGCCTCAATCCCCATGGAAATCCATTTTCTTGTATCCATTGGGTCAATGACGGCATCGGTCCATAGCCGGGAAGCGGCATAATAGGGCGAAACCTGATTGTCGTAGCGCTGTTTTATTTTATCAAAGAGTTCCTTTTCTTTTTTCTCGGTGATGGTCTCGCCTTTCTTTTTTAAAGAGGCCGTTTCAATTTGTAAAAGTACTTTGGCAGCGGAGTTTCCACTCATTACGGCCAGTTCTGCACTGGGCCAAGCAACAATCAATCTGGGGTCATAGGCCTTGCCGCACATAGCGTAATTACCGGCACCGTAACTATTTCCAATAACCACCGTGAATTTGGGAACGACGGTATTACTAACGGCATTTACCATTTTGGCCCCATCTTTAATAATCCCTCCATGTTCGCTTTTACTACCCACCATAAATCCTGTAACATCCTGTAGGAAGACCAAAGGGATTTTTTTCTGATTACAATTGGCAATAAATCGGGTAGCTTTATCTGCAGAGTCAGAATAAATTACCCCACCAAACTGCATTTCACCTTTTTTGGTTTTCACCACTTTTCTCTGATTGGCCACAATACCCACTGCCCACCCATCAATTCGGGCATACCCGGTAATTATGGTTTGTCCATAACCATCTTTGTAAGGTTCAAATTCAGAATCGTCCACCAATCTTTTGATGATTTCCATCATATCATATTGCTCGGTTCTAGAACCTGGAAGAATACCATAAATGTCCTCAGGGCTCTCTTTTGGTTTTATCGCTTTGGAACGATTGAATCCGGCAACGGGAAATTCCCCGATTTTATCCATAATATTCTTGATGGTATCCAAGGCATCTTTATCGTCTTTCGATTTATAATCGGTTACACCACTTATCTCGCAATGCGTGGTAGCGCCTCCCAAGGTTTCGTTGTCTATACTTTCGCCTATGGCTGCCTTCACCAAATAACTTCCGGCTAGGAAAATACTTCCTGTTTTGTCCACTATAAGAGCCTCGTCGCTCATGATGGGCAAATAGGCTCCACCGGCCACGCAGCTTCCCATAACAGCGGAAATCTGGGTAATGCCCATACTGCTCATAATGGCATTGTTCCTAAAAATTCGTCCAAAATGCTCCTTATCTGGAAAAATCTCATCCTGCATGGGTAGATAGACCCCTGCACTATCCACCAAGTAGATAATTGGAAGTTTATTCTCTATGGCAATTTCTTGTGCCCTTAAATTTTTCTTTGCCGTAATGGGAAACCATGCTCCCGCTTTCACGGTGGCATCATTGGCGACTACAATACAAAGCCTTTTTTTAACATACCCGATTTTAACGACTACGCCCCCAGATGGGCAACCACCATGTTCCTCGTACATACCGTCCCCTACGAAAGCTCCAATCTCCAATTGCTCGGATTTTGGGTCAAGAAGATAATCTATACGTTCCCTGGCCGTCAATTTTCCTTGATCGTGCTGTTTGGCGATTTTTTCCTTGCCACCACCAAGATGAACCTGCGCGAGCTTTTTACGTAATTCGGATAAAAGCAGTTTGTTTTTGTCTTCGTTTTGATTGAATTTTAAATCCATTCTGTCCAATTTCATTTCCTAGGCTAAAGATAAGGAGTTAAATTTGGGTAAACTCTAAACAAAATATAAAACTATGGTTAGATGGGGAATAGTAGGAGCCGGTAAAATAGCGCACACTTTTTCAAAGGATTTAGAATTGGTTTCAGGTGGCAAACTAATGGCCGTAGGTTCAAGGAGTCTGGATAAAGCCCAGGAATTTGCGGATGTCTACAGGGCTCCCCATGCCTTTGGAAGTTATGAGGAATTGTTTGAAAGCGATACCGTAGATGTCGTCTACATTGCTACTCCACATACTGGCCACGTATCCTTGACCATACAAGCCTTGAAAGCGGGGAAGCACGTACTGTGCGAAAAACCTCTTGGAGTCAACAAAGGCGAGGTGGAAAGAATGATTGAAACAGCTAAAGAGAACAAGGTTTTTTTAATGGAAGCCCTTTGGTCAAGGTTTAATCCCACCATCAAGGCCGTGAAAAATTTAATCGACTCTGGGGAAATTGGAGAAGTAGGCCACTTGTATTCCGACTTTGCATTTTATGCCTTGGACAGGGATGAGGATGGTCGATTATTGAATCCAGATTTGGCTGGGGGATCGCTTTTGGATATAGGTATCTATCCCATTTTTCTTTCTTATCTATTCTTAGGAATGCCTTCGGATATTATGGCGAAGGTGCATTTCCATGAAACCGGTGTGGAGAAACAATGCAGTATGATCTTTGATTATCCAAATGCCCAAGCACTGCTGTATAGCGGACTTACTTCGAATACGGATATGCGCAGTGAGATTTCGGGAAGTGCCGGAAGTATCTTTATTAACCCTAGGTGGCATGAGGCTACAAGTTATACCTTGGTCAAGGGCAACGAATCCACAACTGTTGAATTGTCTAAAATTGGTAAGGGATATGGACATGAGATTGAAGAGGTACATCAATGTTTGGCAGCAGGAAAATTGGAGAGCGACCTATGGAGCCATCAGAATAGTTTGGATTTAATTTATTTGATGGATAC
>JAUIGC010000115.1 GCA_030429835.1 Bacteroidia bacterium | reverse complement strand
AATGGCTCAACCGGAGCGTGTTCTTTCCACTGTTCAGAAAATAAAAGCGGAGAAGAACGGAATCATAGATAGTTACAGGAATTTGAATATTGAGGTAAACTCGGCCTGGGAAAGTCAATCCCTATTGCAATTATACAATAACTATTGTAGCAATAATAAATGTTTACAGTGTGTTATAGGCACCCAATTATTAAATTTAAAAAACTAATTTTATCCATATGAAAATATTCTATGACTTGTTGCATTATCTCCAAAAAAGAGGGTTCGAGGTTTGTAGAAGAATAGCCGATAGACTTGGTATTAGAGCCAGAGTGGTGCGAACCTCTTTTATCTATCTTACCTTTATGACCTTGGGCTTTGGGTTTGCCCTATATCTATTTTTGGCCTTTTGGCTTAAAATTAAGGATTTGGTGTATACCAAAAGAACATCTGTTTTTGATCTATAATTATGGTTAAACTTTTTCGCTCTAAAATCTATTTGGCATTGACCCTAATGGTTATGGTGCTTTTATTCGGGGTTTTGGGCTATAGATTCATTGCGGATTATACATGGATAGACGCCTTTTATATGACTATAATTACCGTGACCACTGTGGGTTTCTCAGAGGTGAGGCCCATGGGTGTGGAAGGTAAAATTTTTACGGTCATATTAATAGTGACAAGTGTATTTATCGTTGGTTTTGCCATTTCGGTGATTACAGAATATTTATTGAGCAGGAATAATCCACAAATCTTAAAACAAAAAAAAGTGAAAAATACGGTTGACAAGTTATCCAATCATGTTGTAGTCTGCGGGTTTGGCCGAAACGGAATGCAGGCTGCAGAAAGGTTAAAAGCGTACAAAAAACCTTTTGTTGTTATAGAAAAGGATAAGGAGCTACTTGAAAAGTATGAGGAGGATATTTTGTTTATGGAGGGAGATGCCAATGAGGACGAAGTATTGCTCGCCGCGGGTATCGATAGGGCCCAATATTTAATTGTTACCCTACCAGATGATGCGGCCAATCTTTTCGTTGTACTTTCAGCTAGGCAATTAAATTCCAACTTGTTCATTATTAGCAGGGCCTCACAGGTAACATCACAAAGAAAATTGCAACTGGCCGGGGCAAACAAAGTTATAATGCCGGATAAGATAGGAGGGGATCATATGGCTTCCTTGGTGGTAATGCCAGATTTGATAACCTTTATGGACAAGCTTTCGGTAGAAGGGGAACATACAACAAATTTAGAAGAGGTTGCGATAGAGGATTTCTCAAATCAAGTTGATTGTAATTCGCTAAGAGATTTGGATTTACGTAGAAAAACGGGATGTACCATAATTGGCTATATTGCCCCCGACGGGGAATACATCATCAATCCTGAAGCAGATTTACAATTACAGCCAAAAAGCAAGGTAATTGTGTTGGGACGACCCGAACAAATAAGAAAATTGAATGAAATGTTTCATATTGACTTAAGTTAATTCAACGTTATAATTTGAATGGGTTCTTTTTTTTTGTGATATTGCCATTCTAACTAACTAAAAAATCCAAAAGAGTATGAAGTACAGACTTCTGAGTTTTTGTTCGTTCATGTTACCATTTTTATCCATGGCCCAAGAGGCAGGAGAAATGGGGATAGATGAAAAAATTGATAAAGTTTTCGGAGACCTAACAGGCTGGTTCGTAAACTTTATTTTTTATCAGATACCTTTTTCAGAGAACATAAAAATATATTGGGTATTGTTCCCCTTAATACTTGGGGCCGGTTTCTTTACCATCTATTTCCGTTTTATCAATTTTACAGGAGTATGGACGGCCTTAAAGGTTGTAATGGGCAAGTATGAGGATATTGAGAAGTATGGAGCCAAGGAGCTCTATGGGGAAGAAGGTATTGCAGCTGGAGTAGATTTGAACAAGGTGGAAAGCCTTGACAAGCATTTAGCCGATAACAAGGACGAGATTGTAGTTGATGGAGATATTATAGATACCATAAGGGATGAAAGTTCCAATGGTGAGGTATCCCATTTTCAGGCATTGACGGCGGCATTATCGGCAACGGTTGGCCTTGGAAATATAGCAGGTGTGGCGGTTGCAGTGTCCATTGGTGGTGCAGGGGCTACATTTTGGATGATAATCGCGGGGCTCTTAGGTATGGCCTCCAAATTCGTGGAGTGTACCCTTGGGGTAAAATATAGGGATGTTGGAGAGGATGGTACCATTTTTGGTGGGCCTATGTACTATTTGAACAAAGGACTCAAGAATAAAAATTTAGGAAAAATATTGGCTGGGGCCTTTGCGGTAATGTGCATTGGAGGCTCATTTGGTGGAGGTAATATGTTCCAGGTGAACCAGGCCGTTCAACTTTTTGAGAGTATGACCGGAGGTACTGAATCTTTCATCTTTGGTTATAGGTGGGTGTTTGGCGTGGTTATGGCCATACTAGTTGGTATCGTAATTATTGGTGGTATTAAGTCCATAGCCAAGGTGACTGACAAGATTGTTCCATTTATGGTCGTCATTTATGTAGGGGCTTCCCTATTCGTATTGATTGCAAAATTTGACATGATCGGTTGGGCATTCAATGAGATTATTCAAGGTGCTTTCGCACCGGTTGGTATTGTAGGTGGTGCTGTGGGAGTTATGATTCAGGGCTTTAGAAGGGCTGCATTTTCCAATGAGGCCGGTGTAGGTTCGGCTTCGATTGCCCATTCCGCCGTTAGAACCAAATATCCAGCATCTGAGGGATTGGTTGCTCTATTGGAGCCGTTTATTGATACAGTGGTGGTTTGTACAATGACCGCTTTGGTTTTAATTATTACGGGCAATGTTGACCCCGGCAATGCAGGTCTTAATGATGCAGATGCCATACTTTTGACATCTGGGGCTTTTGGTTCGGTTATCAGTTGGTTCCCTTATGTGCTAACGGTGGCCGTAGTGTTGTTTGCCTTTAGTACCCAAATTTCTTGGTCCTATTATGGTTATCAGGCATGGGCCTATCTTTTTGGAAGGACAAAGAAAACGGAATACACCTATAAAATTATTTTCTGTCTTTTCGTAATTGTTGGGGCATCGGCTAGTATGGGTTCTGTAATTGGTTTTTCAGATGCTATGATTTTTGGTATGATGGTTCCCAATATGGTGGGTATTGTAATCTTGGCACCCAAGGTAAAAGCTGAGTTGAAGAAATACATGGATGCCATAAAATTAAAGGTAAAGGCTGTTACTGAATAGTTTTATTCTGATGGCATTGAAAAAATCCCACTTTAAGTTCAATAAACAGGAACGGAGTGGGATTTTCTTTTTATTGTTGCTTATTGTTCTTGTTCAAATAGTGTTTTGGCTATACTCCCGGTTAAAGGTCAATGGGAATGAACCTATAATTCTTAATTATGAAGTTCAGTCGAAAATCGATTCATTAAAAAGTCGGCAAACACAAAAGGACTCGATAAAAATCTATCCTTTCAACCCCAATTTCATTACAGATTATAAAGGTTATACCTTAGGATTGTCTTTGGATGAAATTGACCGTTTACACGAATTTAGGGAACAGGGCAAATTTGTGAATTCCAAGGAAGAATTTCAGCAAGTCACTGGAGTTTCGGATTCTTTGCTGAATAAAATATCCAAAAGCTTTAAGTTTTCGGAATGGACGAAGTCCGCTAAAATAAAGGGACAAGAGGATTTCGTTTCAAATGCCGTTTCAAAAAAGGAAATTAGTTATACTTCAATCGGTGATCTAAACTCCGTTACCGCCCAAGAGCTAAAATTAATAAAAGGAATAGGGGACAAGTTGTCTGAACGAATAGTAAAATTCAGGGACAGGCTGGGAGGTTTTTTAATAAACGACCAATTGAACGATGTATATGGGCTAGATCCTAGAGTTGCCCAACGAGTGCTTCAAAGGTATAAAGTGCTTAAAGCACCGCAGGTTCAGAAAATTGACCTCGAAACCGCAACGGTAGGAGAATTGGCAAAACTTGTGTACATACCAAGGTCTGTGGCAGAGAATATTGTCGCATATCGTGAGCTTAACGGAGGTATCGATTCCTTTGACGAATTGTTGCAAATCGAGAATTTTCCGGCCGATAGGATTGATAGAATTCCACTATATTTGTCGATCAAAAAATAAAGCTATGAGCACGATTTACTTCACGGAGGAACATCTTTTATTCAGGCAAAGCCTCAAGGATTTTTTGCAGAAGGAGGTGGTTCCCCACGTAGAAGAATGGGAAAGAACAGGTACTATAGATCGATTTATTTGGAAAAAGTTTGGGGAGATGGGCTACTTTGGTTTAGCTACCCCAGAAGCCCATGGAGGTTTGGGATTGGATATTTTCTATACGGTCATACTGTTGGAGGAGTTGCAAAAAATAAATTCCGGGGGTTTTGCCGCTGCCATTTGGGCGCACGCCTATTTGGCCATGACCCATTTAAATAAGGAGGCGAACGATGACATTAAAGAACGGTATTTGGCACCCAGTGTAGAAGGTGAAAAGGTGGGTTGTCTTTGTATTACGGAACCTTTCGGGGGTAGTGATGTGGCAAATATGAGGACCACAGCCGTAAAAAAGGGAGACAAATATATTCTAAACGGGTCTAAAACATTTATTACGAATGGAGTTTATGCGGATTATATGATTGTTGCCGCTAAAACAAATATGGAATTGGGGAATAAGGGCATAAGCATTTTTGTGGTGGATCGTAAAAGCAAAGGAGTTACGGCCAATAAGTTGAACAAATTGGGTTGGAGAGCGTCGGATACTGCCGAATTGGCTTTTGATAATGTTGAGGTTCCCTTAACAAATCTAATGGGAAAGGAGAATATGGGATTTTCCTATATTATGGAGCACTTTAGTTTGGAACGTTTAATTATGGGGGTAAATGCACATGCAAGGGCTGAGTATGCTTTGGACTATGCTTTACAGTATATGTCAGAGAGGGAGGCCTTTGGGAAGACTATTGATAAATTTCAGGCTTTGCGCCATCGGGTCGTTGACCTGCACGCCGATATTGAAATATGTAAACAATATAACTACTATGTGGCCGGTAGATTGGATAAAGGGGAATATGTAGTTAAGGAAGCAACCATTTCAAAATTAAAATCTACCAAGATGGCCGACGCGGTTGCCTATGAATGTTTACAATTTTTAGGTGGGTATGGCTATATTGAGGATTACCCAATGGCCAGAATTTTAAGGGATAGTAGATTGGGTCCCATTGGTGGGGGAACTTCAGAAATTCTGAGGGAGATTATTGCCAAGATTATTATTGATAAAAAAGAATATCGCCCAGCTACGGATTAATTTAATGTTTTGATTTTTAAATTTAACCAAAAGTTGTGTATTGCAAATTAGTTTTTATCTTTGCGCCCTTAATCATAAAGAAAGGAGGTTGTAGCCCATGTTAATAATACCAGTAAAAGAAGGAGAAAACATTGATAGAGCTTTAAAACGTTTCAAAAGAAAGTTTGATAAGACAGGTACAATGAGACAGTTGAGAAAACGTCAACAGTTCACTAAGCCTTCCGTAGAGCGAAGAGCCCAAATACAAAAAGCACAGTATATTCAAGGTTTAAGAGACCAAGAGGAAATCTAGGTTTTTTACTTGTATAAATTTTAAGAATCCCGCCCATGGCGGGATTCTTTGTTTAGGATATTTTTCCAGGATTACATTTCCTAACTTTGGAATATGTTTTTGATTCAATTTATAGAATACCTGTCCTTGGAAAAGAAATACTCAACGAATACCGTCCAGGCGTATCGTAGGGATTTTCTTGAATTTCAGGAATTCTGCAGATGGGAACATAATGTTGATGATCTCACAGCAATACCTTATAGTAACATAAGGAACTGGGTCGTTACATTGTCCGAGAATGGGGTAACCACAAGGACCATCAATCGAAAGATTGCATCCTTAAAGGCCTATTATAAATTTCTACAAAAAATAGGCGAGATAGAAATTAATCCCTTGGCGAAGCATAAGGCCTTAAAAACATCAAAAAAAATACAGACTCCCTTTTCCGAAATGGAGATGAACAACGTCCTTAATAGTATAGCGTATCCAGATAATTTTGAAGGCAAAAGAGACCAGTTGATAATACACTTGTTCTATACTACGGGTATTCGAAGGGCTGAATTGGTGAACTTGAAGCTAAAGAATGTAGACTTTGAAGAAAAATCAATGAAGGTTTTGGGCAAAAGAAACAAGGAGCGAATTATACCTCTATTGGAAGAGACCATTGGTTTTTTTAAGGGATACTTAGAAGAGAGGGACGTACTTGAGATGATACAGGATGAGGATATTGTTTTTCTCACTAAAAGTGGCAATAAAATATATGAAACCCTTGTTTATAGAATTATAAATAAGTATTTTGAACAGGTTTCCGCTAAGGTTAAAAGGAGCCCACACATATTGAGACACACCTTTGCTACCCATCTCTTAAATAAAGGTGCTGATCTTAATTCGGTAAAGGAGTTATTGGGACATGCAAGTTTGGCATCAACGCAGGTTTATACGCATAATAGTATAGCGGAACTTAAAAGAATTCATGCTTCTTCCCACCCTAGGGGGAAAAATAAATAGATTGTCTAATTCCGTCCCATTAGCATTAAGGGACATTAAAATTTTAGCTTATGAAAGTAAACGCACAATCCGTAAATTTTAATGCAGATGTTAAATTGATTAATTTTCTGCAAAACCGTTTGGATAAGCTGGAGACTTTTTATGACAAGGTCATAAGTTCAGATGTTTATTTAAAGGTAGAGAATACAAGTTCTAAGGAGAACAAGATTGTGGAAATTAAGTTAAATGTCCCAAAGGACAATTTTATGGTCAAAAAGCAGTGCAAATCCTTTGAAGAGGCCGTGGATACAGCATGTAGTTCTTTGGAAAGAAAATTAATCAAGAGGAAAGAAAAATTAAGGCCACATGCCTAAATAAAATTTTTGAAAATTTGTTTTGAAAAAACAAATAAATCTATACATTTGCAGTCCGTTAGAAATAGCGGACTTTTTTATGCTGAAAAAAGTATGAAAAGTGCCGATGTAGCTCAGCTGGCTAGAGCAGCTGATTTGTAATCAGCAGGTCGTGGGTTCGAGTCCCTCCATCGGCTCGTAAGTTCTTAAAATACTGGTAAATAGGGGAGATACTCAAGCGGCCAACGAGGGCAGACTGTAAATCTGCTGACTATGTCTTCGCAGGTTCGAATCCTGCTCTCCCCACATAGTTTTACCAAAAAGTATTTTAAATTGAAATTTTGAAAATGTATAAGCGGGAGTAGCTCAGTTGGTAGAGCGTCAGCCTTCCAAGCTGAATGTCGCCGGTTCGAACCCGGTCTCCCGCTCTATTTTCTTGACTTTGTTGTCATTCCTGCGAAGGCAGGAGTCTGCTAAATTGCAGATTCAACACTTTACGCCGGTGTAGCTCAGGGGTAGAGCGTTTCCTTGGTAAGGAAGAGGTCACGAGTTCAAATCTCGTCATTGGCTCAATTAAGGTATAAATTTGTACACTAATATAAACTAAGATTAAAATTAAATAAACATGGCAAAGGAAACTTTCGATCGTTCCAAACCGCACTTAAATATTGGTACTATTGGACACGTGGATCACGGTAAAACTACATTGACTGCTGCTATTACAGAGGTTCTGTCAAACGCAGGTCTTTCTGAAAAGAGAAGTTTCGATTCAATCGATAACGCTCCAGAGGAAAAAGAAAGAGGTATTACAATCAATACATCGCACGTTGAGTACCAAACAGCTAACCGTCACTACGCACACGTTGACTGTCCAGGTCACGCGGATTACGTAAAGAACATGGTTACCGGTGCTGCCCAGATGGACGGTGCTATTTTGGTTGTTGCCGCTACAGATGGTCCTATGCCACAAACTCGTGAGCACATACTTTTGGGTCGTCAGGTAGGTATTCCTAGAATCGTTGTTTTCTTGAACAAAGTTGACATGGTTGACGATGAGGAGCTATTGGAGCTTGTTGAAATGGAAGTAAGGGAATTGCTTTCTTTCTACGAGTACGACGGTGATAACGGACCTGTTATTTCTGGTTCTGCCTTAGGTGCATTGAACGGAGAGCAAAAATGGGTTGATACCGTTATGGAGTTGATGGAAGCTGTTGATAACTGGATCGAATTGCCAGAAAGAGATGTTGATAAGCCATTCTTGATGCCTGTTGAGGACGTGTTTACTATTACTGGACGTGGTACTGTTGCAACTGGTAGAATTGAAACTGGTGTTGCTAACACTGGAGATGCAGTTGATATCATTGGTATGGGTGCAGAAAAATTGTCTTCTACCATTACAGGTGTTGAGATGTTCCGTAAGATTTTGGATAGAGGTGAGGCTGGTGACAACGTAGGTATCTTGTTAAGAGGTATTGAAAAGTCTGATATCAAGAGAGGAATGGTTATTTGTAAGCCAGGTTCCGTTAAGCCACACGCTAAATTTGAGGCTGAGGTTTATATCTTGAAAAAAGAAGAAGGTGGTCGTCACACACCATTCCACAATAACTACCGTCCACAGTTTTATGTAAGAACTACTGACGTTACTGGTAATATTTCACTTCCTTCTGGAGTTGAGATGGTAATGCCTGGTGATAACCTTACAATTACTGTTGATTTGATTCAGCCAATTGCCCTTAGTGTTGGTCTACGTTTCGCTATCCGTGAAGGTGGTAGAACTGTAGGTGCTGGTCAGGTGACTAAGATTTTGGATTAATCCAATTTTTTAATGTAATATATATTTTAAGGGTGTCCGTCTTTTGACGGATACCTTTAAATGTAAATATAAATGCGTGTCTTCTGTTATTACATTGACATGCAAATACGGGTGTAGCTCAGTTGGTAGAGCACTGGTCTCCAAAACCAGGTGTCGGGAGTTCGAGTCTCTCCTCCCGTGCAGTAATAGGTTTGGATTTTGTTGAGAGGAGTATTTATCAGAAGAAAATTAAATTAAGTCTCTACCGGGTTGTCAAAATAGGATAATCATAATTTCAAATCCAAGATTTATTAAACTTAATACAGTATAAATGCTTACATATATTAAAGAATCCGTAGAAGAGCTAAGGAATAATGTTACTCTACCGTCTAAGGCCGAGGCCTCAAACCTAATGGTGATAGTTGCTGTTTTCTCAATCATTTTTGCATTGGCAACTTGGGGTGTGGATACGGTCTTTAGTAGGGTGGTTCAGCTGTATTTTGATTATGTATTAAACTAATTTGAGCTCTATGTCAGAAGTATTGGAAAAGAAATGGTATGTGGTTAGGGCTGTGAGTGGTCAGGAAAACAAAATAAAGGGCTACATTGAAAGTGAGGTCGAGCGTCATGGTTTTTCTGATTATCTGGAGGAGGTTTTGGTTCCTACGGAAAAGGTGATTCAAATTAGAAACGGTAAAAAAATCAATAAGGAAAGGGTTTATTTTCCTGGTTATATTATGGTAAAGGCCAATCTAGGTGGGGAAATGGTACACATTATCCGATCTATTACCAATGTAATTGGCTTTTTAGGAGAAACTAAAGGAGGAGACCCTGTTCCATTAAGAAAGTCAGAGGTCAACAGAATGCTTGGTAAGGTCGATGAACTTGCTGTGAATACGGACAGTGTCGCCATACCATTTGTGTTTGGAGAAACCGTTAAGGTAATAGATGGCCCATTCAATGGTTTCAATGGGACGGTTGAAAAAATAAATGAAGAAAAGCGTAAGCTGGAGGTAATGGTGAAGATTTTCGGAAGAAAAACACCATTGGAATTAAGCTATATGCAAGTAGAAAAGATTTAAGATAATTGTTACATATTTAAAAGTAGTGTTGCTTCCATTAACACGCTTTCAATTTAATTTTAAACAATGGCAAAAGAAGTAGGTAAAGTAGTTAAACTACAAGTTAGGGGAGGTGCAGCGAATCCATCGCCACCGGTTGGACCCGCCTTAGGTGCTGCCGGTGTTAACATTATGGAGTTCTGTAAGCAGTTCAATGCTCGTACACAGGACAAGCCGGGTAAGGTTTTACCCGTTGTTATCACCGTTTACAAAGACAA
>JAUIGC010000327.1 GCA_030429835.1 Bacteroidia bacterium | reverse complement strand
CCCTGTGTTTGGAGCCTCTTCGGCCAGTGAGGAAAAAGCCAACTCCGTAAATTCCCCAAACTCATTTGGAATACCGTAAGCAATCACGGCACTTTCCACTTGTGTTATGGTATTTTCCTCAAAAAAAACTGTGGTTTCCTTCATTTCAATACGTACATCAATAAATTCCTGACTCTTATCTACACGCAAAAGTCCATTTACGATGAGTCTGGGTTCGGTTTCAGGGAGATTTACCTCAACCACATCTTCGCAGGAGGAAAACGTTAAAAATACTAGTATGTAGCTGAATACTTTTTTCATAACGCTCTAGAATCTAAAGTTATAGGTTATGGATGGGATAATACCAAAAATTGAGGTGCGAATGGCCTCATTTCTTCCAGTGCCCTCATTTTCCCTAAAGTTGATGGAAGCCGCATTTTTCCGGTTGTACACATTATAAATACTGAAAACCCATTCGGATTGTATTTTTTTTCGGCTGTTCCGTTTTGGGGTCAAGATGGCTGAGATATCCATTCTGTGATAGTCAGGCAATCTTTCTTTATTTCGAAGGCCATAGTAGGGAACGACCAGTTCTTCAAATTCAAATTGACCTATAGGATAATTGGTGGGCTGCCCGGTCTGGAATATGAAGTTGGCATTAAAACTCCAAGTGGGGCTTAGTTCATAACTGCCATACAGGGCAAGGTCGTGTCTCTTGTCGTAGGGTGTGTTGTACCATTGCCCAAGATTAATGCCTGTTTCTAGGTCGGAACGACCGGTATCAATTCCTAGGGCCCTAAGGTCTCTTCCAGGTGTGCGCTGTTCCGATTTGGACCATGTATAGGCCAACCAACCTTTTAGGCGTCCCTCATTCTTTCGAATCAGAAACTCAAGACCGTAGGCGCGGGCTTCACCATTTAAGATGATTCGCTCAATAGCCTTATTGGCAATGAGGTTGGCGCCATCAATATAATCTATCCTATTTTGAATTTCCTTGTAGAAAGCTTCAGTTTCAAAAGAGAAAACTCCGCCATTAATGTTCCTAAAATACCCGATGGCATATTGATCCAGCAATTGTGGCTTTACAAATGGTCCACTTGGTGTCCACACATCCAATGGGGTAGGGGAACTGGTGTTGGATAATAAATGAAGATATTGGGCCAAACGGGTATAACTTGCCTTTACGGAACTTTTACCATCAAAATTATAGGAAGCCGATATTCGCGGTTCTAGATTGAAAAACTTTTTTAGTGTCCCACTTCTACCGGGATTGATGGTATCTATGGGGTCCGCTTCCCGATACACCAAGGAAAATGGGTCGAACAATACTGGATTGTCATTCTCGTACACATAGAATTCATCCTGTCCGAGTCTGTTGAATTGACTGGCCCTTAAACCATAACCCATACTAAGATTGTCCGATATCTTATGCTCTACATCAATGTAGATAGCATTTTCATTGGCATATTTTTTAGTCAATTGCTCCTCAACAATGCCGGAATCAGGGCTATTGGGACGTATTCTCCCTGGATTGAACACATAGTAAGTATTGTGCATACCATAATTGAGTTGAAGCTTATCGTTGACGTAGTGTTTTAGGTCATATTTAAGGTTAAAGTTTTGAATTCCAGAATCCCAGTTAAACCCCACAAAATCAAGTTCTAAACCATAGAAATAATCAGAATAAATCAGTGATAAATTGGAAAATAGTTTGTCAGAAAACAAATGGTTCCATCTAAAATTTCCAACCGCATTGCCGTAGGTGTTCACAAAATTATCGTTGATACTAAAAAGGTCCCTTCCAAAGTACCCGGATAGGAAAATGCTGTTCCGGTCATTTATTTTATGGTTGATTTTGGTATTCAGGTCATAGAAATAGGCTTTGTTGTCCACATCGAA
>JAUIGC010000004.1 GCA_030429835.1 Bacteroidia bacterium | reverse complement strand
ATTTATTGTAATTTGTTCTCTTCAAGGCATTTAATATTTGTTCCTTTTCAAACTCTTCCTTGGTCAAGTTTACCGAACTAGCTGTTATTTCAGAAGGAGCAAACATTTCTGAGGGTAGCACATCGGGAACGATTTCATTGCCATCAGTGAGCAAAACAGCCCTTTTGATAATATTTTGTAGCTCTCTGATATTACCGGGCCAATGATAGGTCATAAATATATCCCAAACCTGATTTGAAAAATCCTGAATGTTCTTTCCCAGCTTTTGGTTGGAGACTTTTAGAAAATGATATGCCAAAACAGGCAAATCATCCAATCTTTCTATTAAAGAAGGAATCTGCAATGAAAATTCGTTTAGTCTATGATAAAGGTCCTCTCTAAAATTCCCTCTACCTACAGCCTCCTTTAAATCTTCATTAGTTGCAGAAATGATGCGGACATCTACCTCAATTTCCTTATTGCTGCCTATGCGCTTGATTTTTCTTTCCTGCAACGCCCTTAGCAGTTGAATTTGGTTTTGATAGGAAAGATTGCCTACCTCATCCAAGAAAAGGGTACCACCACTGGCAGCTTCAAAGCTACCTACCTTATCCGAAACAGCTCCGGTAAAACTTCCCTTCAAATGTCCAAAGAACTCACTAGCCGCCAATTCCTTAGGTATAGCCCCGCAATCTAATGCTACGAATGGCTTGCCATGCCTTTTACTTCTATTATGTATTGATTTGGCGGTCACCTCCTTACCAGCCCCGCTTTTACCGATAATAAGAACGGACATATCCGTTGGCGCTACCAGAGAAATATATTCATCCAATTTGTTTGCAGCCGAACTAACAAATTCAAACTTCTTCTCATCCTTTCCAGAATTTAGACCACCATCTGTATGCGACTCCTTCTCCGCTATATTATTGGATACGAACAAGGAAACTTTCTTCTTTTTGTCCAATGCCTTTTCTATGGTCTGCAAAATTTGCTCTGGGATAAAAGGTTTAGAGACATAATCAAAAGCACCTTGTTTCATTGCCTCTACAGCGGTTTGAACTTCTGCATATCCGGTCATTACAATAATGGGAATATTTTCACCGATTGAGGAAATAAGTTGAATCCCGTCCAAATCGGGAAGCCTGAGATCGGTCAATATCAAATCTGGAGAATTTTCCCGGATTTGTCTTGATCCGCCTTTACCTGAAGAACTCACCAGTACCTCATATCCCTTTTTCATAAAAAAATGTTGGAGCATCTTGGCAAAGGAGGTATCATCCTCTATAATCAAAATCTTGGGCATACTGGTCTTCATTCAAAATTATGGGGTCATATAAAATTAGTGGAAGCCGACCAGTATTCATTTTAAAATTATCATAAAGATTAATCCCTTTATTCATTGAGTCAAAAAAATAGGGAAAGGCGACAAAATGCCGCCTTTCCCTGACCAAACCAACTTGATACAAACAAGTTATATATTTAGGTTTTTACCGAATTACATATCCAACCAATTTCCTTGTTCATCGGCGTAAAGGATTCCCTGAGTACCATCTTTTAAGACCACTTCCAACTTGTACTGTTGCTTATCGTTCATATAGGCTTTATTAATGGTTGCTGTTGGATAATTTGTGGATACTGCATTGGTAACCGCTTCTGGGAGTTCAGAAGTTTCAATTTCAGTAAAATCTGCAACTTTGGCCACCATTTGAGTAACATCCGCTTGCGCAATGTCCGTTTGCTGACCAATCACTGGTAAACTTCCTATGGCCAACGCTCCTATTAAAAATAACTTTTTCATATTTCTAGAATTTAATATTAATAATCACTTTCAAAATCAATTAATAGGGAAGCAAAATAATGCCGATCTCCCTAATTCTAGTTAATTGTTTCATTTTTAAGTATTTACAAATAAATTCTATATGAATTTTTTGTATAATTCTGTATCGAAAAATAACATGTTGTATATCTATTACACACTGTTGCGCTCATATTTAAAAGATTGGCGGGTTGTGAAAATCCAATTTGAAAACCATGTTGTACAAAAAAAGGCTACCGAAGTAGCCTTATACAATTTTGAGTATCCTTTATTTCGACTTATTGGTGATCCAATTGCCATACGGGTCTATGTAGACGGTCCTTCTCGTACCACTCTTTAAAACCATGACCAATTTGAATACCCCTCTAGAATTTCTGTAGGCAGCTCCAAGCTTGGATGTAGGGTATTCTTTTAAAATTTCCTCAACTACCGCGGGCGTCAATTCGCTAGAGGGTATTTTTTTATAATCATCGTTGATTCCTTGATTGTGTATTAAAGTATCGTTTTGACAATTCATGGCTTTCACGTTCATGGTTAATCCAATGGCCAATAGAGATAATATCAAATACCTTTTCATTTCAAATTATTTTAAGTTCACAAAAAGTTTACCCTTTAATTACGCAGGGAATGAGTATTTAGATGTTAGAAATAGTGGTTTTTAAATTTATTTAACGCAAAAAAGGCTGCCGAAGCAGCCTTTCCTAACAAACTATAGAGAACAATTTACATCTCAACCCAATTCCCATCGGAATCGGCGTAAAGCTCCATACTACTACCGTCTTCGGTAGAAACTTCCAATTTATAGGTACCCTCTTCATTCACGTGTGCCTTATTGATGGTTGCACCCGGATAATCGGTTTCTAAAGCCGTAACCACAGCATCTGGCACATCTGAAACCGCTATTTCCTTGTAATCTTGGACCATTATCTCTTCCATTATACCATCATGGAAAATTATCGGCGTAGCCGCCGTACCTATGGTTAATCCTCCTATGGCTAAAGCTGTTGCTAAAACTAATTTCTTCATCTTGATTATTTTTTAAGTTAAACTTCTAAAATCCCATGTTGAAAAAACAATGCCATGATATTTTGACCTTAAAAAAATATGTAATCTGTTGTTTTTAAATCAGTTGCAAAACTATCGAACACTTTATACATGTGTAATTATGTGGTTGAAACAAAAAAAGTGTGTATTAAATACACACTTTTTTCTTTTTACAAGTTGATTGCGAATTACGCCTGATGTGAATCTTTTAGCAAATCCGTAACTGTTTTAACCGGGTTAAAGGTCACCAATGGTACTTCCACAAAAATAGTGTTCCAGTGAGCCATGGCACCGTTCCATAGACCCGGAAGCTCCAATGCCTTTAACTCCTTTCCATTCATGGTCTTACCCGTTATGAATCCTTGTTTTGGATCCACAAAATCCAACAAATTGTATTTGTTCCCTTTATAATCACGAATGCCACAAACCAAATCTACCGGATTAAAATGGGTGGAGTTTTGCAAAATATCCACTTGATCCGGGTTATCCATATCAATCTGGGCAGATTCTATTATTTGAAGTGAAACCTCCCCATTGGCATTTTTAATCCAAAATGGTCCACCTCCTGGCTCTCCTTCATTCTTTACCATTCCACAGATACGGATGGGCCTATTGATTTTATTTTTAAGTAGCGCTATTTTATCGCCTTTTGACATGGAACCAAAATCCTTGTTAAACTTCACATTTAATTCGTCTTCCAAAAACGAGGTTATAGCATTAATATCATTTTCGGAAATATTACTTTCATCCAGCATTTTAGCATATTCAAATGCCTTTTTCTGGACTTTCAGAAGGACTCCAGCCAATACCTTTTTACTGTTCGCAACGGCCTTGGCATCTTGCATTACCGCTACGTTATCTATGTTCTTTATAAAAATTACATCGGCATCCTGATCATTTAAGTTCTCAATTAAGGCACCATGTCCTCCCGGACGGAAAAGTACGGTTCCATCAGGATTCCGAAATGGTTTGTTGTCCATGTCCACAGCAATGGTATCTGTAGAAGGCTTCTGAAACGAATAATCCACGGTATAGTTTATCCCCGTTTCCGTGGAAACCCTTTCCCCTACAAGATCCAACTCTTCCTTAAACATTTCTTCATGCTGTTCCGATATCGTAAAGTGAAGACTTGAAGAATTGGATGCGCTGGCATATAAAGCACCTTCCTTAAGATGTTCCTCAAAGGGCGTCGCCGTATTATCTCCATATTTATGAAAAGGCAATAATCCCTTGGGGTAAAAGCCATAGTTTAAGGCCTCTTCCCCTAAAAGTTCCTTTACGAACAAATAGACCTTTTCCCCGTGAGAAGTAAAATTCTTGGGAAGTCTATCCATAACCCTTTTATAAAAAGGCATTTCTTCCAATCCTTCGGATAGCTTTTTGATGTCCTTGTCATTGGTGCGGCTCAAGTACGCTTCCAAAGATTCTGTATGAGGGTCGTAGTCATCCAAAAAAGCAAAAAGTGCCTTGAACATTCTAGAGGCGGCACCAGAAGCAGGCACAAACTTTAGGATATCCAAGTCCTTTACCTTTGATTCGTATAGATCGATCAATTCCTTTTCTTCCTTTTCACTAAAACGATATATGCCGTTTCCAACAACAGCCGCACTCTGTAAGTCCACAAAAGGAATGCCTTCTTTAAAGGTGTTAATTTGGTCCAATACTTTCTCTTTGGCAATTCCTTTTTTTGCCATTTGATTTTTGTCCTGTTCTGTAAATTCTATCATTTTCCTAGTAAATTATCTATATGTTCCACAGCAAGTTTAAGTCGCTCTTTTTTATTTCCTTTTAAGGTAATAAAATTGCGATTATACTTCTCTAAAGTCGCCCTGAAATATTCAAACATTTCCTCTCTTTCATTGGGTTTGTCCCTAAGGTCGTCCGCCTCCCAAGGAATATCTATATAGGTAAGCAAATAAAGGTCATATGTGTTTTCAATGGCATACTTTTCTAATATGGGATCGCAATCCCCAACATAATAGGCCTCTGAATATACCTTGGTTTCCAATAAATCAGTATCGCAAATGAGAATTTCTGTAGCTTTTTTGGTCAGGTCATTTTCCAATTGCATTTGGCCTTCGGCGATAGGTAACAAATCTTCCGGTTCACAGGTCTTACGCTCATTGTTCCATTTATTCTGAAGATATTCCCTTGCATATTCCGGCACCCAAACTGTATTATAGTGTCGTGCGAGTCGTTCGGATAAAGTGGTTTTTCCTGTCGACTCCGGGCCAAAAAGGACCACTTTTAAGATGTCTGACGGTTGTTGTCTATACTTTTCTTCCATTCAAAATAACCTTGGACAGCCAAGATTGTAAATATAAGGTATTGCAGGGAAAGCATACCCCATCCTCGATAGGCATAAAGTGGTACCGTTATGATATCGGCCAAAATCCAAAGCGTCCAATTTTCAAGTTTTTTAAGGGCCATATACCACATCCCTGTAAAAAACACCCCTGATGTGAATATATCTATATAATTTGTTGGACCCACCTCAACGTCGAAAATTCGGTATACTACATAAGTGACAACCATAGTTAATAGAAAAAGTGCAAAACCGATAACCTTTTCCTTCAGATTGGTTCTTGAAATTTGAACCACCTTTTGGTTGTTTTTGGTCCTGGCCCAATTCCACCAACCATAAACACTCATGACGGAAAAATAGAAGTTCATCATCATATCGCCCAGCAGCCTATCTCGATACAATAGATAGACCGTGAGGACAGTAGCTACCAAACCTGTGGGATACACTAGAATATTTTCCTTTTTAGCGTACCATACACTTAGGATTCCGGTCACAAAAACAATCGCCTCAATGACGATAATAAAGGTTTCCTTATCCTGGTAAGGTCCTAGGAAAAAATCAAAAATGGGGCTCATATGCGCTCCTGTCAGATTTGACAATTTTCATATAGAGAAGCCCCCTATCCATAAGTTCAAAGGCGGTTTTGATTTCAGTTTTTAGAACTTTCATCACGATATCGTAAGGTCCAAAAACCTGAGTACTTAACGGATTTTCCAAAATGACCAGTCCAGAATCTCTCAGTTTTTTGATAAAGTTGATGATATGTTCCTCAAAATCGTCCTGTAAAGGGGAAAAGGTAAGTTCTACCGATATGTCCATGAAATTATGTTTTGGTAAAGATATTTGATTATTGGCGCAAAACTATCCTGTTTTTTGCCTGATGCCATAAACAAGGGTAAAACCTTCAAACTCCATGAAATGCACCTGATAATTGGAAACCTTCCCATCATAAATGATTTCAGCGGTTGTTTGATTTTCAGAAAAGGAGAAATCGGCCACATGGATATGATGCAAAAAACTAATGCCCTGTTGTCCGTAAATTTTATAGAGCGATTCTTTGGCTCCCCAAACAATGGTCAGTTTGCGAACAATGGCCTTCGTATTTGCCAAGGTTCTATACTCCTCAAAAGGGGTAAACTTATGTGCAATCCTAAGAATCTTTTCCCTGTTCTTTTCAATATCGATACCTACCTCTTCAGATTTACTGATAATTATTCCGGTAAAATTATGCGAGTGTGTAATCGAAATTAAATTACCATCTTTTAAATGAGGTTTCCCGAATTCGTTATAGTACAAATCCTTATCCTCGTATCCATAAAGCGCCATCAAGTGCCTGATACTTAAAAAAGCTCTTCGGTGTAATTCGGATTTCATGCCATTGTATCGAGTTTGGCAATGATCGGACAAGTGAATACCTTTTGACAAATCACCCTCAGCTTCCTCCACCTTCCAAATACCTATGGAAGTATTCTTATTTACTGTTATAGTTTTGTAAAGAGGCATTGATTTTTCGGGTATTTTGTACCTTTGGGAGCAATAAAATATGCTAGTTATAATTAAACGAAAGTAAAAAGAAAAAAAGATATGAGCACTACAACCATTCCATACGTTCCTTATAAGGTTAAAGATATGAGTCTTGCAGCATGGGGGAGAAAAGAAATTGAGTTGGCGGAAGCAGAAATGCCAGGTTTAATGTCCCTTCGTGAGGAATATAAGGACGAACTACCTTTAAAAGGGGCACGTATTGCAGGTTGTTTGCATATGACCATTCAGACTGCCGTGCTCATTGAAACGCTAGTTGCTTTAGGTGCAGAGGTCACTTGGAGTTCTTGTAACATATTCTCAACCCAAGATCAGGCGGCCGCCGCAATTGCGGAAGCCGGTATACCTGTATATGCGTGGAAGGGAATGAACGAAAAGGAGTTCGATTGGTGTATAGAACAAACTTTATTTTTTGGCGAAGACAGAAAACCATTGAACATGATTTTGGATGATGGTGGGGATTTGACAAATATGGTTTTGGACAAATATCCAGAGTTGGCCAGCGGCATTAAAGGATTGTCAGAAGAGACCACAACAGGAGTTCACCGTTTATACGAACGTGTTAAAAAAGGAACTCTTCCAATGCCCGCTATTAACGTGAACGATTCTGTGACCAAATCCAAATTCGATAATAAATATGGTTGTAGGGAAAGCGCAGTAGACGCCATAAGAAGGGCTACGGATACCATGCTTGCCGGGAAAAGGGTGGTCGTCGCCGGTTACGGAGACGTAGGTAAGGGTACAGCTGCTTCGTTTAAAGGAGCCGGTTCCATTGTCACTGTTACCGAAATAGACCCTATATGTGCGTTACAGGCCTGTATGGATGGGTTCGAAGTTAAAAAACTCGAAACTGTAATAGGAAATGCAGACATAGTTATTACCACTACTGGAAATAAGGATATCATTAGAGGGGAACATTTTGAGGCCCTTAAGGATAAGGCGATTGTTTGCAATATTGGTCATTTTGATAATGAAATCGATATGGCGTGGTTGAACAAAAACTACGGCAATACCAAGGACGAAATAAAGCCCCAGGTAGATAAGTATACCATCAATGGCAAAGATGTCATTGTACTTGCTGAAGGTAGATTGGTAAACTTAGGATGCGCTACGGGTCACCCAAGCTTTGTAATGAGTAATTCATTTACGAACCAGACCTTGGCACAAATTGAACTATGGAAGCACAGCGATAAGTACGAAAACAATGTCTATATGCTTCCCAAACATCTGGATGAAAAAGTAGCAAAACTTCATCTTTCCAGACTAGGAGCGGAATTAACGGAACTTAATGAAGAGCAAGCTGATTACATAGGGGTTACCGTAAATGGCCCTTTCAAGCCTGATTACTATAGGTACTAGGTAATAATGAATAATTTTAAGACCCTTGCAGAAATGTGAGGGTTTTTTATTTTTAGCGTAAGGCTTTAATTATATTGCAATATGGCTTAATTACTCCTAGCTAAACATTTTTAATAAGCAATACTTGCTGAAATTGATAAAGAAAATAGATATGAGAAAAATTTATATAGGAATAATTACGGTAGGATTATTTTTTAATTTGGGCCTCGCCCAGGACGATGTTACTATTGAAAAAAAGTACACCAAAGAAATAGACCGCTTGGCAAAGGCGAAAAAAGTCAAGGCCGCATTTAGCTATATAGAGAGTCAAAAAAATGAAACTACTAAGAATCATATTGCATTAACGGAAATCTTGGCACCTCCCTTTAAAGAAGACGTAAGAGGCGTTGCATTTTCTAAAATGCTGGAATTAGCGGGAGTAGACAGTCTTTGGACGGATAAAGTGGGTAATGTAATCGGACTCAGAAAAGGAACTTCTGGAACTTCCGGCTATGTTGGTATAGATGCCCATCTCGATGTTGTATTCCCGGAGGGAACCGATGTTACCGTAAAAAAAATGGGAGATACCCTAAAGGCGCCAGGGATTGGGGATGACACCAGGGCCTTGGCCAATCTTATTTCCATGTTGAAAGCGATGAATCAAGCGGATATAAAAACCGAAAAGGATGTACTCATCGTGGGATCTGTTGGTGAAGAAGGATTAGGTGACCTACGGGGCATGAAATATATATTCAATGAATCGGGGTTGGATATCGATTCTTGGATAGCCATTGATGGAGGCAGTATGGGACGAGTGAGCAACGCGGGACTAGGTTCCAAAAGATATAAATTGGTAGTGAAGGGAAAAGGCGGTCACTCCTGGGGAGCCTTTGGACTTGCAAACCCGCACCATGCTCTGGGCAAGTCCATCGACCTGTTTTCCAAAGCAGCTTGGGAATACACCTCTGGTGATATTTCGAAAACAAGTTTTAATGTAGGCCGCATTGGAGGTGGAACGTCTGTAAATTCTATCCCTTTTGAATCTTGGATGGAAGTGGACATGCGGGCCATCAGTCCAAAAAACTTGGATGAAATTGAGACTATATTCAAATCCTCCGTAGAAAAAGCCATTAAAGAATACAATGCCAGTGGTGTAGATGGAGAAGTAACCTATGAACTTATCAAAATTGGTGACAGGCCATCAGGTGAGCTTTCTGCAGAAACTCCCTTAGTTCAAAGAAGTATGGCCGCCACCGAATATTTTGGTGCCACTCCCTCATTGGGAAGGGGCTCTACGAATATCAACATTCCCGTTTCCAAAGGCATACCCGCAGTATGTATAGGCAGAGGAGGTTCTGGTGGGGGGGCGCACTCGCTCCATGAATGGTATCTTAACGACGAGCCTTCAGAAGAATCCATTAAGCTTGCCTTATTGATTACTTTGGCACAAGCCGGATTGAGCAAATAAAAAAAGAAACGAGTATGACAATTTATGTGGATATGGACGAGGTATTGGCAGATACCTATGGCGCTCATATAGATATTTACAACAAAGAATTCGATGGTAGCCTTACCGAAGAAAACTGTATGGGAAAGGAAGTTTGGCACATGGTGCCCGAAGCGCATCAGGAAAGTGTTAGAAACCATGCCAGAAGGAGAGGATTCTTCAGGAACTTAAAACCTATTGCCGACAGTCAGGAAATCTTAAGGCAATTGGCTGAAAAATACGAGCTCTATATCGCCTCTGCCGCTATGCAATTTCCAAATTCCTTAGAGGAAAAAAGTGATTGGCTGGATGAACATTTTCCTTTTATTCCATGGCAAAATAGAATTTTATGTGGTCACAAGCATATTTTGAAAGGAGATGTTTTGATTGACGATAGAAGTTATAACCTTACCCATTTTGATGGCAGACCGTTACTTTTTACATCACCACACAATATCCATACAACTGGTATTGAAAGGGTGAATTCTTGGCAAGAGGTTGCAGAAAAACTCCTGTAATAAAAAAACCCTCACATCGTGAGGGTTTTGATTTTTATAGCGAAGCTTTATTAAGCTTCAAAAGGCTCAATGGAAACATAGGATTTTCCACCCGCCTTTTTCTCGAATTTTACAAGTCCGTCAACACGGGCATGCAACGTATGGTCCTTACCGGCATATACGTTTTCACCTGGATTGTGTTTTGTACCTCGTTGTCTAACGATAATGTTACCGGCTATAGCAGCCTGACCACCAAAAATCTTAACGCCTAATCGTTTCGATTCTGATTCCCTACCGTTTTTAGAACTACCTACACCTTTCTTATGTGCCATAATTTTAAGGTTTTATATTGTTATACTTTGAAAGTAAGCCAGTTAAGCCTTACCTCCGTCTAATTCATCTTGCCATTTCTTCAACTCATCCCACTTGCCTTCAGCAGCCAATTTGGCTTGTGCCGGCCATGTATCCGTCACGTGATTACCACGAACATCGGAGATGATTTCAGCGATTTTCTCAGGAGTTGACTTAGCCAATTCAGCAAAAGTTGTAATACCTGCGGCATTCAATGTTTCTGCAATTTTAGGCCCAATTCCTTCAACTTTCTTAAGGTCGTCTGCCTTAGCTTTCTCTTTGGCAGCTTTTGGTTTAGAGGCTACCGACTTTTCTACCGGGGCCTCTTTTTTTGCCTTTGGTTTCTCTTCCTTCTTGGCTGGCTCAGCTTTTTTAGCTCCCTTTGCCACAATGGATTCAATAACAATCTCTGTCAAGGATTGTCTATGTCCATTTTTCTTTCTGTAACCTTTACGTCTTTTCTTATGAAAAACGATTACCTTATCACCTTTAAGGTGTTTAATGACTTTGGCCTCAACAGCGGCTCCGTCTATAGCTGGGGCGCCAACAGTAACGTTCTTACCATCATCCAAAAGAAGCACATTGTCAAAAGTTACCTTTTTCCCTTCCTCTGTCTGTAAACGGTGAACGTACACTTTTTGGTCTTTCGCAACTTTAAATTGCTGCCCTGCCATCTCTACAATTGCGTACATATCGTTAAAAATGTATTGTTAAAACCTACTGGATTTTTTCCAAAGGCGGGTGCAAATATACTGCTTATTCCTTAACGTACAAGGGTTTTTTTATGAATTTAGCTACTCCTTCGCTTTAAATTATTGGAAGACTTAAATAGCTGCATAAATGCCAAAGTAAGGACTAAGGTAGTAACAAAACCCATTGTGGCCACGACCAAAAAAACTATGGCCTCAAAATTCTCGTATTCCTTTGCCCATTTTGTGGAAAGTTCCTCTAAAAAACCAGGGGCCAATTCCGTGGAATATAAAGCAAAAAACAAGGTGAAAATGATTGTGGCAACACCTCCACTTACCAGTCCCGCAACAAAGCCTTTTCCATAATCAAAAGTTCCCGGTTCCTTTATTTTAAGGTATTTTATTGTTTCATAAACTCCAAATCCCGTAATAATGGCATTGAAGAGACTATAAAATACATTGGTATGCAGCCCCAATAACGCCAAAATCAAAAAGTATGCGATGAGACATGCACTGGTTACTATACCGAATCTAATTGGTAGTGTAAAATTCTTCATGAGAGTCCTGTTTTTCCTTTTAAGTTAAGAAATCTTTTATGATAATTTGATTCCATAACCCTAAAAATCAAACAGTCCTTTAAGATTACCCCCACAAATGCTTATTTTAGTGTAACATTCATTGTAAAATTCATACATACCATATATACATAGAAACTAAACACTAAGAAAATGAAAAAACATGTTTGGCTGGCCACAGGCCTTATTCTTTCTTGTTCCGTTCTTTTGGCGCAGGAAGTAAAATACGAGGAGTACGACCTGGACAATGGTCTCCACGTAATCCTTCACCAAGACAATACCGCACCGGTAGTCACTACATCAGTAATGTACCATGTTGGCGGTAAGGATAGAACGGAAGGTAGAACAGGGTTCGCCCATCTATTTGAACATTTATTGTTCGAGGGAACCAAAAACATAGAAAAGGGAAAATGGTTCGAGATTGTTTCGGCAAACGGGGGTAAGAACAATGCAAATACCTCGCAGGATAGAACCTACTACTACGAAGTATTCCCTTCCAATAATCTAAAATTGGGCCTATGGTTGGAGTCTGAGAGAATGTTGCACCCAGTTATCAATCAAGATGGGGTTGATACACAGATTGAAGTGGTAAAAGAGGAAAAAAGATTACGATATGATAATTCACCATACGGCCAGTTACTTCCTGTACTGGGAGAAAATCTTTTTGAAAAACACCCCTACAAAGATCCAAATATTGGTTACATGAAAGATTTGGACGCAGCAACCTTAGAAGACGTTGTTGCCTACAATCAAAAGTATTATGTGCCCAATAATGCCGTACTTGTAGTTGCAGGGGACATTGATATTGATAAAACCAAGAAGATGATAAAGGATTATTTTGGACCTATTCCAAGAGGAGCGGAAGTTACTCGAAACTATCCCCAAGAAACACCCATTACTACAGAAAGAAAAGCTACAGCTTACGATCCCAACATTCAAATACCGGCAGCTGGATTGGCCTATAGGACACCAGGTTTTAAAGAAAGGGATGCCTATGTTTTGGATATGATATCCACTTATTTGAGTGATGGGCCTACCTCAAAGCTCTACAAAAAAATGGTAGATGATCAAAAGCAGGCATTACAAGTTGGCGCATTTAATATTCCGCAAGAGGATTACAGTATGTATCTTGTTTTTGCACTACCAGTGGGCGAGACTTCCACGGACACACTAATATCCGAAATGGAAGAGGAAATCGCCAAAGTGCGAACTGAGCTTATTTCAGAAAAAGACTATCAAAAACTTCAAAATAAATTTGAGAACCAGTTTGTGAATTCAAATTCAAGTGTGGAAGGTATTGCAAATTCCTTGGCTAGAAATTATATGCTTTATGATGACACCTCATTGATAAATAAGGAAATAGATATATATAGGTCAGTGACGCGTGAAGAAATTATGGAAGTGGCCAACAAATACTTAATGCCGAATCAACGAGTCATTATAGATTATTTACCCGAAGAAAAACCTTCAAATTAAAACTGAAATGAAAAAATTATATATACTATTTTTTACAGTCCTAGCTACCTTAGCGACACAGGCACAAGTAGATAGAACCAAAATGCCTGAACCTGGACCAGCTCCAGAAATCAATCTGGAAGAACCACAGAGTTTCAATCTCAATAATGGATTAAAGGTAATGGTTGTGGAGAACCATAAATTACCAAGGGTATCCATTCAATTGACCATAGACAATCCTCCCATTTTGGAAGGCGACAAGGCCGGTGTTTCAAGCTTAACGGGCGCATTGATGGGAAAAGGATCCAAAAACATCCCTAAGGACGAGTTCAATGAAGAGGTGGATTTTCTTGGGGCCCGACTTAATTTTGGTGCACAGAGTGCTTTTGCAAGTTCACTTTCCAAGTATTTTCCCAGAATGATGGAGTTGATGGCCGATGCCGCGATCTATCCAAATTTCACCCAAGAGGAGTTTGATAAGGAAAAGGACATTTTAATTACTGCCCTAAAGACAGAGGAAAAAGACGTGTCGGCAATAAGTGGAAGGGTTCAAAGGGCATTGGCTTATGGAAAAGACCATCCATACGGTGAATTTACCACGATAGAGACTGTCAACAATGTTAAGCTAGATGACGTAAAGGCCTTTTACAGGGATTATTTTGTACCGGCAAATGCCTATTTGGTGGTCGTGGGCGATGTAAATTTTGAAGAGGTAAAAGAATTGACTGAAAAATATTTCACTTCCTGGACCAAAGCGGTTCCCCCTTCATATGCCTATAGTAAACCCAAGGACGTATTCAATACCCAAATAAATTTCGTTGATATGCCCAATGCTGTACAGTCTGAAATAGCGGTACAGAATATTGTTAACCTTAAAATGAAGGATGACGATTATTTGGCCGCCTTGATAGCAAACCAAATCTTGGGAGGTGGTGGAGAAGCCCGACTTTTTCTAAACTTGAGGGAGGACAAAGGGTATACCTACGGTTCCTATTCCGCTATTGGCGATGACAAATATGAACCTTCAAGATTCAGGGCCGTTGCCAGTGTTCGTAACGCCGTTACGGACAGTTCTGTAGTGGAAATCCTAAAGGAAATCGACAGAATCATAACCGAACCGGTAACCGAGAAGGAACTTGAAAATACCAAGGCTAAATATGCCGGCAGGTTTGTAATGGCCCTGGAACAACCTCAGACCATTGCCAATTATGCCTTGAATATCGAAAAAGAAGGACTGCCCAAAGATTTTTACAAAACCTATCTGGAAAGGCTGGACAAAATATCCGTTGAGGACGTTCAAAATGCAGCCAAGAAATACTTTAGTTCCTCCAACGCCCGTATTGTAGTGGCCGGTAAAGGAAGTGAAGTTTTGGAAAATCTGGAAAAAGTCGACTTTAAAGGAAAAACACTTCCCGTTCTATTCTATACCAAAACTGCGGAACGCACAGAAAAACCGGACTATAATGCGGCTACCCCAGAAGGTCTTACCGCCGAAAAAGTGGTTGAAAAATACATTGAGGCCATAGGCGGTAAGGATAAGTTGGAAAGTGTAGATTCTTATTCCATGACCGCCGAAGCCGAAACGCAAGGGATGAAACTGAACCTAGAACTTAAGAAAACATCCAAGGACCAGTTTATGCAGGATATTACCATGATGGGCAATTCTTTAAGCAAGCAGGTGATGGACGGTGATAAAGGCTACATAGTGGCCCAAGGTCAACGTAAGGATTTTTCTGAAGAGGAAATAACAAAATATAAGGAGGAATCCGCTCCCTTTCCAGAACTTAACTATCTGGCAGCCGGGGGCATTTCGTTGGAAGGAACCGATATGGTAGGTGACAAAAAAGCATATAAAGTGAAAATTACCGATAATAAAACTGCTTTTTATGATGTTGAAACCGGCCTTAAACTGCAAGAGGTAAATGTACTGGAGATGCAAGGGCAGACCATACAACAAACTTTAATCTTAAGCGACTATAAAGAGGTTTCCGGAATATTATTTCCTTATAAATTAACCCAAAGTATGGGACCCCAGAATATTGAGTTCATTGTTTCCGAAATCAAGGTCAACGAGGGGGTCACTCCTGCGGATTTTGAATAGTATTACCTTTGTAATGATTTTAAGGGGCCCATTTGATTTTCAAGTGGGCTTTCTTATTTCACATTTTATAACTGGAAGTTTAGAGTCTATAAATCATAGGTTATTGCCCTATTTGGTATCTTTGCAGAATTATTAACACGCTTCTACTTAAGAATAGAAATATGAAAAAATATTTTATACCAATCCTAAGTTGCTTAGTACTTTTCATCTCCTGCAAGGAAGAAAAGAAAGAAAAAGCTCCTACACAAATGGAACAAGTTATGGCCATACATGATGAGGTCATGCCCAAAATGGGACAATTGGGAAAATTAGTTGGTCAGTTAAAACCCATGGCAGATTCGCTAGGTGTAGATTCTCCAGAAGCCAAGGCGATGAGAGATTTACAGGATGCCAATAAGGCTATGATGGATTGGATGCAAAATTTTGGTAATAGATTTGAGCCAGAGGAAATTATGGAGGGCAAGGAACTCAGTGAAGAAAAGAAACAATGGTTAGACGAGGAAGAGGTTGAGGTCAAAGAGGTCAAGGAAAAAATCAATTCCAGTATTGCCAACGCAGAAGCCCTATTGGAAAAAGCTAATTAACTTCATTCCACCATTTTTCCTCGTCTTCCCGTAGTGAATCCAAATAAATGAATTCCCCAATTCTGGGTGTACTAATTGGCATATTCAATTCCTTTGCTTTTTGGGTTACCCGGATTACAGGATCGGTCCATGAATGCATTGCCAATTTAAAGGCACCCCAGTGAATGGGCATAATCATCTTCGCCTTTACATCAATACCGGCTTGCGCCGTTTCCTCTGGCATCATATGTATTTCCTTCCAGAGTTCATTATACTGTCCACATTCCATCATAGCGAAATCAAAAGGTCCATATGTATTCCCTATTTCCTTGAAATGGCTTCCATAACCGCTATCCCCACTAAAAAAGATATTGGTGCTGTCCATTTGTACTACCCAGCTGCTCCAAAGGGTTTTTCCCCTATCGGTTAATCCACGCCCGGAAAAATGTTGGGCAGGTGTACATTTTAAAGAAACCTCTTCAAAAAGAGTTTCATCCCACCAATCCATTTCGGTAATATTAGCTTCGGGCACACCCCATTCCCTCAAGTGTGACCCCACTCCCAACGGAGTAAAAAACATTTTTACTTTATCCCTTAACTTAAGAATGGACTTATAATCTAAGTGGTCGTAATGATCATGGGATAGGAGGACCATATCAATTGGGGGCAATTGCTCTATCTCGATAGGCAAGTGTGCACTGAATCTTTTTCCGCCCAATAAAGGATGAGGAGCAGGGACAGGTCCTAACATAGGGTCGATTAAAATATTCTTGCCATTTTTTTGAAATAGAAAGGCAGAGTGACCAAACCATATAAGTCTTGCGGCTCCAGAATAATTGGCCAATTCCAAAGAATCTACTTTTACCGTAGGGAGATTACCATTGGGTCTAGTATTTGATTGCGAAGCGAAAAAGCCACGCATCCCCTTTATGTAATCACTGAACCCCATACTCATCTTTACCCCACCAAGATTTTCAAAAACATCATTTTTATAATTAGGGGATTTTGAGAAACGCTCCTTTTTTGTGTCCGGAATGGTACCGCCAAACTCCGGATTCAGATTTACAAAAAGTGCCACCAGAACAAAAAGTATAACCAGTATACTTATAATCGTTATCAACATACGTTTTAATATCCGTTTTAACCGTTTCACTAAAAGGGCAATTGATTCAAATCCACATTACCTCCAGAAATTATCACCCCGATCTTCTTATTCTGATATTCCGATGCATTCTCTTGATTATCCCTTATCAACGCTGCCAAAGCTACGGCACTTGAGGGTTCTATTATAATTTTCATTCGTTCCCAAACCAATCGCATTGCCGAAATTATTTCTTCCTCCGTGACACGGACAATTTTGGCAATATGTTCTTTGATTATGGGAAAATTAACATCGCCCAAGGTGGTTCTTAATCCATCTGCAATAGTATTTACGGTTTCGTTTCCCTCAATCTTTCCAGAAATCAATGACCTATAGGCATCATCGGCTTCCATGGGCTCCCCTCCGATCACCTTACAGTTCTTGCCAAAGTACTTTGCAGATAGGGAAGAGCCGGCAATAAGCCCTCCACCTCCAACCGGACAAAAAATCACATCTAAATCTGGCTGTTCGTTCAATAGTTCCATGGCAGCGGTTCCTTGACCAATTATTACGTTGAAATCATTGGATGGATGTAAAAAAGTGGCACCGGTATCGTGGGATATTTTATCGGCCATGGCCTGTCTTGCTTCAACGGTTGGCTCACATTCATATATGATACCCCCATAAGTCACGACCCCTTCCTTTTTAACTTTAGGTGCGGATGTAGGCATAACGATATGGGCCGGAACACCTAGGCTCTTAGCAGCCAAGGAAATGGCTTGGGCGAAATTACCGGAGGAATGGGTCACCACACCCTTTTTTCTTTCTTCATCCCCAAGTTTTAAAATCGCATTGGTGGCACCCCTAATTTTATAAGCACCGGCTCGTTGAAAGTTTTCACATTTAAAGAAAACCTTACAACCCAGTCTTTTGTCGATTAGAGAAGAAGTTAATACGGGAGTTTCATGAACAAATGGAACTATTCTTTGATGACAGTTAAGTAGCTCTTCCTTGTTCATGGCTTGCTTGTTTTATTTCCATTCCAACGTTTCTATGATACCCCGTATGTCGTTTTGAAGGTAGGCCGCCGCGGGTAAAATGGAATCATAGTTTGGCTTGGTATAAAAATAGACGGATCCTGTTAAAAAATGTTCGGTACTATCGGTTACAAAGAACTGGGACTGGGAAGCGGCATTTCCCTGAACTTCAAATAATGAGCCATAGACCTTTTTATCGGGGTTTACATAGGGCTGTTCCACTATATTATCCGCCTTTACGGCATGTTCATAGCTAAGACGCCTGGCATCTGTAATGAGTTTTTCCAGATTACCATTGACTTTTTTATAACTTAAGAAAATGGCACCCTTCATGTCTGGGTATATTAAAGAGAATGCGTTTTCCGAATCAAGATCTGGGGTTGCTAGCCCGTTATATTGAAACTTAAAATCATCCATCTCCAAGTTCGAAACGGGACCTTCTGGGTATTCCAATCGTATTTGGGCCTTTGGTTTAGGGATGGCCTGATCCTCACATGCAAAAAAAAGAAAGCTGCAAATAACAAGGAGGGACATTAGTTTAAGCTTCATGTGGCAATGTTACTTTAATTTGTTTCAATCTTTTTTTATCAAAACTTTCCACTACAAATTTATAATCTTGGAACACTACTTCCTCTCCCCTTTTTGGAAAACTTCCTGCCATTTCCAGTACAAAGCCCGCTATAGTTTCAGATTCTCCCTTGTTATCCTCAAAAATATCCTCATCAATCGGTTTAATGACCCTGTAAAAATCCTTGAGCGTCGTTTTTCCCTCAAAAACATAATTATAGTCATCCAGTTTTGAAAAAACCAAATCCTCGTCATCGAACTCGTCGCTTATATCCCCAACTATTTCTTCAATAATATCTTCCAAAGTTACAATACCGGAGGTTCCGCCGTACTCGTCCACTACGACTGCCAAATGATTCTTCTTTGCCTGAAAATCCGCCAATAAATCATCCAATTTCTTGTTCTCCGGCACAAAATAAGGCTCCCTTATCAAGGACATCCAATTGAAGGACTTGCGATCCAGATATGGCAAAAGGTCCTTTACATATAATACGCCGAGTACGTTATCAACAT
This sequence comes from Bacteroidia bacterium, assembly GCA_030429835.1. Classification (GTDB taxonomy): domain Bacteria; phylum Bacteroidota; class Bacteroidia; order Flavobacteriales; family Flavobacteriaceae; genus Maribacter. The sequence continues at coordinate 42,362 of JAUIGC010000004.1, read as the reverse complement.
TTTCCGAAAATACAGGAATCCTAGAGTAGCCGTTCTTTTTGATTTCCTCCAGTATTTCAGGAAATTTCATCTGCTCGTTCAATGCAAAAATATCAATCCTAGGTCTCATAACCTGTTTGGTATCCGTATTTCCGAACGTAACGATACCCTGTAAAATCTTTTGTTCCTCTTTAGTGGTGTCCCCATGAGAAGTGAGTTCCAAGGCCTGGGATAAATGGTCCACACTAAGGTTGGATTTTTCCTTTCCTAACTTATTATATAGGAAAATAGTACCGGCACGCATTGGAAGGCTTAAAGGTGAAAATAAAAAGTCCAACACTTTCAATGGATACGCCATAGTATTGGAGAAACTAAGTCGGTTTCTATTGGCATAAACCTTGGGCAATATTTCACCGAACATCAAAATCAAAAAGGTAGCCACTACCACTTCCAGTAGGAACCTAACGGAAACAATATTGAATAACACCGTATCTACTTGGGAGAAAAGAGTGTCTCCTAATACATTGAATATCAGCACAACCCCAATATTAATGGCATTGTTGGCAATAAGTATGGTCGCCAATAGCTTTTTTGGACGCTCCAACAACTTAATCAAGATATTGCTTTTGTCCGTTTTTTGCTCCTTTATTTCATTTATTTCAGTAACCGAAAGTCCAAACAAGGCAACTTCTGCCCCAGAAATAAGAGCGGAGCATAAAAGAAGTACGACCAGCATGGCGATATTTAGTGCGAAAACACTATCCATCACCATAAAATTCAGGGCCAGTGGTAAAGGGTCAGGATCCAATTAATATATTTTAATGTCCAATTTTAGAACGGTAAATCGTCATCTTCATCCTGTCCTAAAGGTGCAGGAGTCTTAGGTGGTGTCCTTTCATCATCCTGAACAGGCTGCGATTGGGTAGATTGTCCAGGGCTCGTGCTCATGCCACTTTCCTGTTTTGTAGTCAAGAAAGTAAAATCCTGCACGTGCACCTCAGTAGTGTACCTTGTGTTGCCGTCCTCACCCTGCCATTGCCTGTTTTTAAGACGCCCTTCCACATATACCTTATCTCCCTTGCTCAAGTACTTTTCACAGATTTCTGCAGCCTTGTTTCTTACAACAATATTATGCCAATCCGTATTGGTAACACGCTCTCCTGTCTGTTTATTGGTATACGTTTCGTTGGTAGCCAATGGAAACCTACCTATACATCCTCCACCTTCAAAATAGTGCATCTTAACTTCATCCCCAAGATGCCCAATTAGCATCACTTTGTTTAATGTACCGCTCATATCTTTTTTCTTCTGTTCAAAAGTACTAAAATTTAAATGTTTTCATGAATTCTGCAATCAATACGGGCACTGGATATTTTTTTAATTCGGAAACCGCAATTCCTTGTTGCAGTTCAACAATCTCCTCTACAATCCAAAATTTGGTGTGCAAGTGCTGATGGGATAATTTATGAACTATACCCTCTTTATTGTATAAGCTTATTTGGGGCTTTCCCCTTAAGTTCAAAATTTCGACATAACCCCTTTCTATTTGCTCCAACCCAACTTCATTTTCTGTCTCCAACAAGGGAAACTCCCAAAGGTTTTGCCAAATACCTTTTCCCTTTCGCTGCCTTAGTTGAGTGATTTTGTCACCCGCTTCGGTAATCCTTATAGGCACCAAATAGTTAAAGTACCTGTTCTTTACTTTGGTCTTTCCAACCTTGACCGGTAAATTTTTAATGGTTCCTCTTGCCAGGGCCAAACATCCATCAGTAATTGGACACACTTCGCAATTAGGATTCTTTGGCGTGCATTGTATGGCGCCGAATTCCATAATACCTTGATTATAGTCCCTAATATTGGTTGGATGCAACATTTCCTGAGCCAACTGCTTAAAATATTTTATTCCTTCGGAACTATTAATGGGTATGTCCACTCCAAAATATCGGGACAATACCCTATACACATTTCCATCCACTACCGCCCGGGGCTCGTTAAAACAAATAGATGATATTGCGCTGGCCGTATAATCCCCAATTCCTTTTAACTTTAAAAGCTCCTTATAACTAGCTGGAAACACACCATTGTAATCCTGAACTACAATTTTTGCCGCGGCATGTAAATTTCTCGCCCGCGAATAGTATCCCAGACCTTGCCACAATTTTAACACCTGTTCCTCATCCGCATTGGCCAAATCCTGAACCGTGGGAAAGGCATCAACAAACTTAAAATAATAGGGTGTTCCCTGGGCTACCCTGGTTTGTTGCAAGATAATTTCCGATAACCAGATTTTATAAGGATCCAAGGTCTCCCGCCACGGCAGATCTCGCTTATTTTCATGGTACCAAGCCAAAATTTTATCGGAAAAAGACATTGCCAAAAATAATAAGGGCCAAAAGTATCAGTTTAAATACTTAAAATTAGTTCTTTAGAAAGAAAGATTGAATTTAATTTATATATTTGCAACCCGAAAAAAATACAGAAAATCTAATATTGTAAGATGACGAAAGCGGAAATTGTATCGAAGATCTCAGACAAACTGGGAATTGAAAAAGGAGATGTACAAGCAACAGTTGAATCCTTTATGGAAGAAGTAAAAACTTCTTTGGAAAGTGGAGATAATGTTTATCTAAGGGGTTTTGGAAGTTTTATAATCAAAACCAGGGCAGAGAAAACAGGTAGGAACATCTCTAAAAATACAACCATCAAAATCCCCGCCCATAACATTCCTGCATTTAAGCCGGCAAAGGTTTTTGTAGAAGGTGTAAAAAGCAACGTACAAGTAAAATAATAATCTAAAAAGAAGAACTTTATGCCGAGCGGTAAGAAAAGAAAAAGACATAAGGTAGCTACCCATAAGCGTAAAAAGCGCAGAAGAGCTAACCGACACAAGAAAAAGTAGTTTTAGAAACTACTTTTTCGCTTTAATACCTACGTTCCTTGACATAGAGACTCCCATGAGAGCCTCGGCAGATTTATTTAAATCTGTTTCCAGCATTGTTTAATCCATCTATCCCCTATTTGAAATGGGATAGATATAAATACATTCAGGTGAATAGAGAATTAATCGTAAGATCTAGTTCCAATGCCGTAGACTTTGCCTTATTAAAGGACGGAAAACTCACTGAGCTGCACAAAGAAGAAGACAATAATAACTTTTCGGTCGGCGATATATTCTTGGCCAAAATCCGCAAGCCGGTAACTGGTCTGAATGCGGCCTTTGTCAACGTTGGTTATGAAAAAGATGCCTTTTTGCATTATCATGACCTTGGACCGCAGTTATCTTCCATGTTAAAGTTCATAAAACAGGTGAGTTCCGGAAAGTTAAAGGATTACTCCTTAAAAAACTTCCCGTTCGATAATGATATAGATAAAAATGGCGTAATAACAGATGTTATCAAGGCCAATCAATCACTTTTAGTGCAAATTGTAAAAGAACCAATTTCCACCAAAGGACCCAGAATAAGCTCAGAGCTTTCCATTGCAGGACGATATCTGGTCATGGTGCCTTTTTCCGATCGCGTATCCGTATCACAAAAGATAGAGAGCAAGGAAGAGAAGGACAGGTTAAAAAGACTTGTCAAGAGCATAAAACCAAAAGGATTTGGGGTCATCATTAGAACAGTTGCAGAAGGCAAAAAAGTTGCGGAACTGGACAAGGATCTAGAAAACTTGCTGAACAAATGGTCAGCAATGTGTAAAAAATTATATCGGGCTCAGACGCCCTCAAAAGTATTGGTGGAGCTCAACAGGGCTTCCTCTATCCTTAGGGATATTTTTAACGATAGCTTTACCGGAATTTATGTGGACGACCCTACTTTATATGGCGAAATCAAGGACTATGTTTCAGAGATCGCACCAGAGAAGGAATCCATTGTGAAACACTACACCACCAATGTTCCGATTTTTGAGAAATTCGGAATAGACAGACAGATTAAAACTTCCTTTGGACGCACTGCGACCATGAGCAAAGGTGCTTATCTTATCATAGAACATACCGAAGCATTACACGTTATAGACGTTAATAGCGGTAACCGTTCCAGTAAGGCAAAGAACCAAGAAGATACGGCTTTGGAAGTAAACCTTTTGGCCGCTTCTGAAATTGCACGACAACTTCGCTTAAGGGATATGGGAGGTATCATCGTAGTGGATTTTATCGATATGGTAAAATCTCAACACAGAAAAAAGCTCTTTGACCATCTTAGGGATGAGATGAAAGACGACCGGGCAAAGCATAAGATCTTACCTCCAAGTAAGTTTGGGCTAATACAGATAACAAGACAGCGTGTTAGACCCGAAATGAACATTAAAACCACCGAAGAGAATCCTAACAAAGGTGGACAGGAGATTGAAGCTCCCATTGTATTGATCAATAAAATCAACGCAGATTTGGAGCGCTTGCTGAAAGGACCTGCCAAGGACAATAGCATTACCTTGAACATACATCCTTTTATTGCAGCCTATATTTCCAAAGGATTCCCATCGATCCGTACCAAGTGGTTCTTGGAACACAAACGATGGATAAAAATTCAACCAAGGGATGCCTACACGTATCTCGAATACCGTTTCAAGAATAAGGACGGGAAAACAATATATTAACCATTAAAAGCGACTCCTATAGGAAGTCGCTTTTTTTGTTTGAAAGGTATTCTAACATGTAATCACGTAAAAATTAGAACTCCTAAAATACCGAAAACCTTTTCACAAAAATTATGCTTCCCTTACCTTTAGCAAGTAATATTGCAAATGAAATATTTGTCCATGTCAAAAAACAATCGACGGCAACAACAGGCCAAAGTTCTTCGCATTTCCAGAAAATTACATAGAACGACCGGTGCCCTTCTTTTTTTCTTTTTTTTATTCATATCGATAACAGGTCTGCTGCTGGGATGGAAAAAAAATAGCAATGGACTAATCTTGGCAAATACGGAGAAAGGGACCTCGACCGAACTCTCCGAATGGCTACCCATACATGAACTCAAATCAAATGCGCAAAAAATATTTAGGGATTCCATTTCAAAGGAATTGTCACCGGAAATTAATAGAATAGACGTAAGACCGGATAAAGGTGTTTTAAAGTTCACTTTCAAGAACAATTTCTATGGAATTCAATTGGATGGTGCCACTGGAGCTTTGTTGAAAATAGAAAGGCGTAGGTCCGATTTTATTGAACAAGTACATGATGGCTCCATTCTTGACCATTATGCGGGAACTTCAGGCGGGCAGATCAAACTCTTTTATACCTCTATCATGGGGTTGGCCCTATTGCTCTTTACGATAACGGGATTTTGGCTTTGGTACGGCCCAAAAAGAATGCGACGAACTTCAAAGGTTTAATGAAGCATAACGAAACATATACTCTGGAAGAAGCGACGCGCAAACTGGAAGGTTACTGTGCCTATCAGGACAGATGCCATAAGGAAGTTTTGACGAAACTACAGCATATGGGCATGATTCCCTTAGCAATCGACACTATAGTCTCCCATTTGATCAAGGAAAACTATCTTAACGAGGAACGGTTCGCCAAAAGTTTTGCGAGGGGTAAATTCAAGATAAAAAAATGGGGTAAAAATAGAATCGTTAATGAATTGAAATTCCGTGATATTTCGAGATACAATATCCAAACTGCCCTAAGAGAAATAGAAGGTCCGGAGTATTTTAACACACTGGACAATTTGGCAAAAAAAAGACTAAACCAGATTACCGAAAAAAATATCCAAAAAAGAAAAAAGAAACTTGCCGATTACCTACTATACCGTGGTTGGGAAAGTCATTTGGTCTACGATAAAATCAATGAACTCATTTCTTGACCTTTTCTAACCTGTTTTTAGAAGGTTGGTTTTTGCAATGGCCCTTTCATTTTTTTGATCGATCCACCTCTGTCCTTTTATCTTGCGCATCAAAACATCATAATGACGCATTACCAATACATTGTAAAGCGCCTTTGCGAGATTTCTTGGGTTTCGGGCCATAGCCCTTAAACTCATGGAAAAGCCGGGAGTGATGTACTTCATATAATGCCAATACCCTTCTGGCATATATAATACCTCGCCGTGTTTTAAATTAGTTCTATAGCCGTTAGCCTGTCTTAAAACAGGCCATTTTTCATAATCTGGATTAGAAAAGTCTATACTCTCATGGGTAATCAAGGAATGAGGAACCTTATACAAGTATTTGGTTTCGGATTGTGGAAAAAGAATACACTCTTTTTCACCTTCAAAATGAAAATGAAATATATTCCCCAAATCAATATCATAGTGCATAAAGGTATGGGAGTTCTCTCCACCAAAAAACAACATGGGGAGTCCCTTCATAAGTTTAATTCCAAAATCTGGATAGAAAAAGTCATTTTGTAATTGGGGAACTTCCTTTAGGATATTCCAAAGGAAAATACGGTATTTTGTAGGTTTAGTTTTTAGTAACTCTATATACTCTGACATTTTCATTTTTGCATGTGGCTCGTTAAATCCGTCCTCATGCTGCACGGGCCTGTCATCATAAAGGGGTACGACCTTATCCCCCGCGATGTTCTTCATGTAGTCCAAATTCCATTTGTCAAAAGCAGGCCAATCCTCAATTGCACCTTGTATAACTACGGGCTTTTGTGGCTTGAAATAATATGTTATAAAATCTTCCTTGGTTATAGAGGCTACCCTTGGAATTTCTGTCAGCTTCAAAGCAATTTGGGTTTTTAATAAACCGCAAATTTAATTAACACTGGGAAAATACTTTATTAAAATTATGATAATGTAGGACTAGTCCGTCAATTTCGCCTTTTGTTTGGCCTCTTCGTTCCGCTGAATGGTATGCCCGGGTCTAGTCCATTTTGGCTTTTCGTTCAAGGATATAAATTCAGATTCCGTAGCCTCTACCGTTTTTGGCTGTGATATTTTGGTAAACGGTTTTTGAGGATTCAGCCCTAGAAGTTTGAACATTTCCATATCTTCATTTACATCGGGGTTGGGGGTCGTCAATAGTTTATCCCCGGCAAAAATGGAATTGGCTCCCGCAAAAAAGCACATGGCCTGTCCTTCCCTACTCATTTGTGTTCTTCCTGCCGAAAGACGGACCTGAGTTTCGGGCATCACAATTCTAGTAGTTGCGACCATACGGATCATATCCCAGATTGCGATGGGTTCCATATCTTCCATGGGAGTCCCCTCCACAGCTACCAAGGCGTTGATGGGCACCGATTCCGGTTGGGGATTAAGTGACGCCAAGGCCACTAGCATGCCTGCTCTATCCTCTTCCTTTTCCCCCATTCCTATAATACCACCGCTGCAGACCGTAACATTGCTCTTGCGTACATTGTCTATAGTATCCAAACGGTCTTGAAATGCACGGGTTGAGATTACATCCTTGTAATAATCTTCTGAAGTGTCCAAGTTATGATTGTATGCATAGAGACCTGCTTCCGCCAAGCGTTTCGCTTGATTTTCGGTTAGCATTCCCAAAGTACAACACACCTCCATATCCAACTTGTTTATCGTGCGAACCATCTCCAGGACCTGATCAAACTCCGGACCATCCTTTACATTACGCCACGCAGCACCCATACAAACTCTTGAACTTCCCGAAGCTTTCGCCCGAAGTGCCTGAGCCTTTACATGAGAGACCGTCATTAAGTCGTTTCCTTCAATATTCGTATGGTAACGTGCCGCTTGAGGGCAGTATCCGCAATCCTCAGGGCAACCTCCGGTCTTTATAGAAAGTAAAGTAGATACTTGAACCGTATTGGGATCATGATGTTTTCTATGAACCGTAGCCGCTTCATAAAGTAGCTCCATCAAGGGTTTGTTATATATCTCAAGAATTTCCTCCTTGGTCCAATCATGTCTAGATTCGCTCATAAAATCATTTTCCATCTTGGTTCAAAAATAATGGATTTATTATAGAAATAGTAGGAATGGTAATTTTTAACCAAATTGGATATTATGCTTAATCCTTCCCTTTAGGTTCAGTTTCTTCGTTGGACTCTTCATCCGTTGGAATTTCCTTTCCCTTCAAATATTCGGGTAATTGCATTCCTGCCATATTAAACATTTCCTGTAAAGGTGGCACCGATTTATACATTCCGGAAATAAAATTAGACGTTGAGTTCTTACCGTCTTCTGTCTTTGAACCAGAATCCCAAACCGTTACCTTGTCTATCTTGATATTCTTAATAGCTTCGGCCTGAGTTTTCACGAGCTCAGGTAGTTTATCGGCAATCAACAATAAAACTGCATCTTTTGGGTTATTGCCAGCTGCTTTTACGATTTCATCAAGACCTTTCGCCTGCTTCGTTAAAACTTCCAGTACACCTTGGGCTTCCGCCTGTGCCCTAAAAAGGATGGCATCGGCCTCACCCTTGGCTTTTCTTCTAATCATTTCAGCTTCCGCCTCAGCATCTATCTCTACTTTCTTTTTATCTATTTCTGCAGGTACCACTATATCCGCCATTTGAGAGCTTCTTACTCTTTCGGCCCTCGCCAATTCGGCGTCTCGCTCGGCCGCATAGGACTCCTCTAAAGCCTTAGCGGCCTGTACTTTTTCTGCGGCGATCGCAGTACGTTCCGCCTCTGCCTCACGCTGCCTCCTTAATGAATCAGAATTTGCGACATTTATCTTTGCAACGTTTTCTCCCTCTACGGCCATAGCGTTGGCAGCCGCTACTTGGGTACGCTCGTCCTGTAGGGCATTCGCCTCACCAATTGAACCATCCCTGTTTTTTTCTGCAACAGACTTTCGTGCCGCATTAATGGCGTGGGCGGCTGCTTCTTTACCAAGAGCTTCTATATAGCCAGATTCATCAACAATATCGGTAATGTTAACATTGATCAACTTTAGACCCACTTTTTTCAATTCCGATTCTACACTTTGTGAAATATTGGTAAGAAATTTATCCCTATCGGAATTAATTTCCTCTATATCCATAGACGCCACTACCAATCGTAACTGACCAAAAATAATCTCCTTTGCCAAATCCTGAACCTCCTGCATTCCTTGACCCAATAGACGCTCGGCCGCATTTTGCATAATACCTGGTTCGGTTGAAATACCAATGGTAAAACGAGATGGGACATTTACCCTAATGTTTTGTTTACTTAATGCATTAACTAAATTTACCTCGATTGAAATTGGCGTTAAATCCAAATACTCATAGTCCTGAATTACAGGCCAGATAAAGGCGGCTCCACCATGGATGCATTTTGCAGAATTGCCATCACCCACTTTTCCGTATACTACAAGAATCCTATCTGACGGACATCTTTTGTATCTTCTTATAAATGAAATGATTATAATAAAGAAGAAAATGATTGCGAAGCCAATGGCCAATAATGACGCACCGGCGCCCATTTGTAATGGTAATAGCATAAGTTATTTATTTAATAGTTCTACAATTAAAATTCCATTGGCAGTGACTTCTTTTACACGTACCACATTGCTTTGAATTAAATCCCGATCTTCGTCCGTTAGAGCCTCTAATTCACGCAAGGTTCCTTGTACGTTGATACTTACTTTCCCTATTTTTGAACGATTTGCACCAATGGTCAAGTACACTTCGCCAATTTGATTCAAAGCATTCTGTAATTTTAGGGTACCGCTACTTTGCAACTTTGCCAAATAGTAAAAAAGAGCAGCCATAGCAGTCATCATCAACAGACCACAAATAACAGAAATTAAGACGGTGATTCCCTTTGACAAACCATTCTCCAAACAAGCAATGCCAGACCATCCAAAAATGGTAAAAAAGCCCATTAAGTTTTTAAAAGATAAAAATTGAAATCCAATACCATGGTCACCTTCAATATCAGTATCTACATCACCACTCATATCATCAGCATCACTCCCAAAAAGGGTCATTATCAATAAGATTCCCAAAATAACGGAGGCCACAATCGCAACTATCCAATAAACTTTTTCAAAAATCGGTAAGGAATTGAACCAGGTTTCCATCTTCTCTATATTTAAGTTGGTTAATGTAAGATACAGTTTATACTTTTTTAAGGAATACCCTTATGCAACTTTTTATGGTTTATATTTTGTTGGTACTTCCCAATTTATGGATTTGACAATAATATGCTCACGGCATTCCCACCAAAGCCAACAGCATTGACCAATACATTGTTTACATGAGAAGGGAAATTCCCATTTTCCAAAAAGGGAACCTTAATTACTTTCTGATGTTTCAACATTAATATTGCCATCTCAATATTCAGCATACCCGAAGCTGCAAAGGTGTGTCCAAGTTTCCACTTATTAGTAGTCAAAAAAGGAATATTGTTACCAAAAACTTTTTTTATGGCGGAAACTTCCGAAATATCTCCTTTTAGTGTTCCAGGGGCATGCATTACGATAACATCGATATTTTCAAGAGGTATATTTTTTAAGGCCATCTTCATCGATTTCTGAAAACACTTGGCATCCGATGAAATAGATACATTATGCTCTAAATGTTCCGTAGCATAACCAACCCCCTCTATGATCGCCAAGGATGACGGGTGTATGCCTTTCTCCAAACAGGCCATGGAGGCTCCTTCTCCCAATACCATGGAATTCTCTTTTTTTTCCAGATCAAGGGACTTACAGGGATAGTTCCGACTTCCCACAGCTAAGGGTAATTTGGTATTAGAAAGCTCTCTTGAGTAAATTTTCAAGGCTTTCATTTGTGCAATGGTAAACGGGGTCAAAGAAGCTTCGCTACCTCCCACTAAAAACTTATCCGCCATTCCACTTTTTAACCAAGCCACGCCGTTCAATAGGGCATGTAATGCAGTGGAACAGGTAATGGAGTGTGAAAATTCCGGTCCGTTTGTTCCCAAATCATGGGCTACCCAGGATGAAATATTACCCAAAGTGGTTGTAGGCGAAGTAAGGGAAGGTGTTCTGTTATTCTTTAAATAGTTTTCATAAAAATTCTCAAAAAGCCCGGTAGCTCCTCTTGAAGAACCAATATTAATTCCAAAATTTCTTTCCTCTTCCCTTGACCAACCTGCCATTTGAATGGCATTTCTGGAAGCAAGCAACCCATACAATACACTTTTATCCAGGTCTTTATATTTAGTATCGGATTCTCTTAGTTTTTCAACCTTTTGATATGTATTCTTGTTTAATCGACCCACCCATGTAAGATTGCCGTCAAAGTCTTGCTCCGTAAGGAAATGTTCGTCCTTTTGGTAATTTTGCCAAATTTCCTCCAAAGTCCCTCCCAATGGAGAAATGGATGAAATAGCGGTAATTGAAATTTTATCCTTCGACATTCTATCTAGAAACTTTCCAATAATTCGTTGATTGCATTATATATTTCTCGCAGTTGATCGTTCGAAATCACAAAGGGCGGCAAGACATATATTGTATTACCCAGTGGCCTAAGCATTATGCCTCTAACCATAAAAAACTGATAGAGTTGATCTCTTAAATTACCATATCGTTCAATTTTCAAGTTCAAATCTATCGCAAGAATAACCCCCATGGCACGAGCATGCTTAATTTTAGGATGATTTTGAACGGACAAGACAAAAGACTTATGGGCAGCTTCAATGTACGTTCTTCTCTCTAATATCTCCTTAGAATTCAGTAATTCCAGTCCTGCCAAGGCTGCGGCGCACCCTAAAGGATGTGCACTATAGGTATGAGAGTGAAAAAAACCTTTGGATACGTCCTCATTTAGAAAGGCATCAAAGATTTTTTGTGTACAGCTTGTTATACTCAACGGAAACATGCCGGCCGTCAATGCTTTACTAAGGCACATCACATCTGGAAGGTTTTGCAGATTTTCAGATGCAAAGTTTTTCCCGGTTTTACCAAATCCTGTCATTACCTCATCGGCAATACAAAGTACATTGTGTTCCCTACACTTTTGAATGAGCTTGTCCAAACCGTTGGCAGAATGAAATTTCATTCCTGCAGCACCTTGAACCAAGGGTTCAAATATGAAGGCAGCACAGCGATTATTTTTCAATATCGATTCCAATTTTTCAAGAACTTCGTTCTCGTTTTGGTCCTTCGGAACCGAGATACGCTCCACCTTTAACAAGAAATCCTCGAACGGCCCATTATAGGAGGATAACCCGGAGGCACTCATCGCCCCAAAGGTATCCCCATGAAATCCGTTCTCAAAGGCTATTAAAGTGTCCCTTCTGTCATTTTGATTATGGTGATACTGGAGTGCAATTTTAATTGCCGCCTCTATCGCCGTAGATCCATTATCATTAAAAAATAGTTTGGATTGATTTTCTGGAAGTATGGCCATTAACTTTTCAGCCAAATCAATGGCCGGTTCATGGGTAAAGCCACTGAACATCACAAAATCCAACTGCTTCATTTGTTTGCTTATGGCTTCAGTAATGAATTTATTTCCATGGCCATACATAGCAGTATACCAAGAAGCAATGCCGTCTATATAGGAATTTCCGGCCTCATCCCACAAAAGTGCTCCTTCCGCCTTAACAATACCTATAGGAGGATCAGCGGTTTTGTGTTGGGTCAAAGGATGCCAAAGATATCTTTTGTCCCTTTCCGATAGATTTTTCCCTTTCATAGAATTCAAGAATCCGCAATTTATCTATCTTGCAAAGATGGGAAATAAAGTTAAACTTGTGAATGAAACCTAGTGTTCTAAAAAACGTCCTTTCCGGTAATTCCCACCTTAAAAACAGAACTGTTTTTCTAATTCTTACTGGAATTACATTTCTAATTCGTTTTCCTTTTTTCTTTAGAGATTATATAGACCGTGACGAAAGCACCTTTATTCTTCTTGGGCAATCCTTGGTAGACGGTTACCTACCCTATACCCAACTCTGGGATTTAAAGCCCCCTTTGACCTTTGCATTCTTCGCATCAATTATCTACTTCTTCGGAAAAAGTTTTATAGCCATTAGATTTTTTGGTGCATTGCTGGTAACCATTACTGCATTTTATACTTATAAAATCTCCATTAGAATAACCTCATCACACGTTTCGCTTTGGGCAGCTTCATTCTGTGTGATTCTTTTGAGTTTATTTGGAAGTCTTCAGGGAGTAATGTCAGAACATATCTGTATGGCATTTTTTATTCCTGCACTCTATTTGGTCATATCCAAAAAAGGGGCCGCTTGGTTTTTCCTTTCGGGCATTCTGATAGGTATTTCCATTATGGTTAAACTAAACATGGCCTATCCGGCCCTCTTGATTGGTTTGTACCTGTATTACGGGTATTTCCTACGTGAAAAAAAAGCATCTATCGCTGGAGTTATTTCTTTCGGAATGGGAGCGACTACAGTGGTATTATTGACCATTCTACCATATTATTTAAATGGTCAAGTTTCCGTTTGGTGGAAATCGGTCATTTTAGCTCCTTTGGAATACGCAGAGGCTCGGCGCTCTTCCATTTTTAAGCTTGCTCCTCCTTTTTTATTGATTGGAATACTATTATACAATTGTTGGAAGAGAAGAATTTTATCATTCAAAAACAGAACATCCTTGCTTTTATTTATTGCTGTATGTGGTGTCCTTTTCTCATTTTTTAAAGGAGGCAGAATCAATGGTCATTATCTTATCCAAGTGTATCCTATGGTAATAATATTTTTATCAATACTTATTCATCAACTCGTTCATCAACATAATCTAAGTATTCCCAAGTTATATCTGTTTGTTTTGGTACTACTTCCAATAGAGAGTTATTTGGAATATGTGAACATCATTCAAAATAAAATTGAACGGGGAACTTTTTTTAATGGTGAGGGGTTTAGTGTTCCCAAATACCTTAAAGAAAATAATCTTGACAGTAATCAAATTCTCTTTTTAGGCTACCATATTGGTTATTGGAACATTGGTGAACTCCCCCCGACTATGGCTTCTACACATCCTAGTAATATCTGTAGGGACGAGCTCTATCCTTTTTTTGACAACCCTCGACCAAATTCCCTAGCAGAACTACATTATATCATGGAAGAGGTAAAGCCCCATACCGTTGTTGTAAGAAAGGGAAGAAGTGTATTCGACAAGGATGAAATAGAGGAAAACGAATACATAAATGCCTATTTGGCTAAGCATTACAAAATAGAGGCTACTGTAGAAAAGGCAGAAATTTTACAGCGGTTAGAGGGTCTCTAGAATGTGTTTAAATTGACCGGCATATTTGGCAATAACTTCCTTATCAATTTTAGGTTCCTCATTAATTCTTCCCACGAGGGACACCCCAGTTTTATGAAGGATTATGTTTTCGGTATGTGGATTCTCATTTCCATTGAACAGTACGGAAACATCATAACCTTTATTTTGTAACCACCCAATAGTCAGTAACGAGTGGTTGATACTCCCCAAATAATGTTTGGAAACCACAATTACCTTGTACTCTGGCATTATGATGTCAAACATCGTATCCTCGTCGTTCAATGGAACAAGAAGGCCTCCGGCACCTTCTATAACCAAATTTTTATCCGTTTTAGGTTCCTTAATATGGAAACGGTCAATTTTTAAACCGTCGATTTCAGCCGCCGCATGGGGGCTCATTGCCGTCGTTAACTCATAACTACTAGGAAGAATGGTGGTTTGATCGTTTGATATGAGATTTTTTACCGTATCACTGTCGGTTTGATCCAAATCCCCAGATTGTATTGGTTTCCAATAATCTGCCTTTAGGGCTTCAGTAATGATGGCCGAAGCAACTGTCTTTCCAACACCTGTGGAAATACCGGTAACGAAGATTTTCTGCATTCTTAACTAGATTTAGTGATCATGCCACAATTTAGGCACTTATATTTTCTTTTCTCAAAAAATGGAAAAAGTTTATAAAAAACTCCCTTCCTGTTATAATATACTTCAGATTTTGATGCTTTGCAATTGGGACAGGTAATTGGGTTATCATTTTCATCCAATGCATACGCACGGACCTCGTTATAAATTTCCAAAGCCCTTTCCTTATCCTGTGAATATACCAGTAATTTGACACCCCCTATGGCTTGGCTAATAAGAGGGTCAGAATTTAAGGTATTCTCGTCCCTAAGGAATACAGGGATACCCTCGGATTCTAATTTTCCTTTAAGGATTTGAACATCGGCAACGTATTCAAAAGAAGCCAATTGATAAAATTTCCCGTCCATGTTCTAAATATACTTCGCCAACAATTGTAGGACCAAACCTATTTCCTCTTTGGAATTAAAACTATGTATACAAAATCTTAGGCGCTCTTGGCCCTCTGGTACAGTAGGGGAAAGAATTGCCTTTACCTCAAAACCATCGTCCCCTAGTTTTTTTGAAACGGCCTTAACTTTTTTATTACTGGGAAGCACACAAGACTGAATCGCATAATTACTGGTTATAAAATGCTTGTTCATTCCCTTTGCACTTACCTGGTTTTTAAAAAAATCAATATTCTCCATTAATTTAATCCTGGAGTTTTCTCCAATATCATTGAAAAAGGAGTGTGAAGCAATAATCGTAGCCAAGGTATGTGGCGTTAAGGCTGTCGTATAAATAAAAGGTCTGGCAAAATTGATAAGATAATCCCTTAAATCCTTTGAACCCAAGATTGCGGCCCCATGGCACCCAAAAGCTTTACCAAAAGTAACCGTTCTGGCAAAAACATCATTTTCAATACCCAAGTGAGGCACTAAGCCTTCTCCATTTATCCCTGTTGTCCCCACAGCATGGGCTTCATCAATAATCAAGTAAAATCCATGTTGTTTTGAATACGCTACAAAAGCATTTAAATCCGGAGTATCTCCATCCATTGAAAAGATACTTTCCGTCACAATATAGATGTTGGCCACTTCCTTGTTTTCATTTCTTCTCAGGGCCAAATCTACCTTTTGCCTTAAATCCGTTAAATCATTATGGGAGAAACTATAGGCCTTGGCATTACTCAAACGTATGCCCTCCCTAATACTCGCATGTATGAACTCATCATAAAAAATGAAATCGCCACGCTGGGGAACGGCACCAAAAAATCCAATATTGGCATCATAGCCCGAATTAAAGACCAATGCGGTCTCAGCTTTATAAAATGAAGCCAATAAACTTTCCAATTGACCATATAATTTGTGGTTGCCGGAAAGCAAGCGGGACCCTGTAGAACCATTTGAAGACACCTCTTCCTTTAGCAAAATTTGAAAGGTTTTGGAAAATAAATTTTCATCCCGTGCGAACCCTAAATAATCATTTGAGAAAAAATCAATTGAGCCATGCAAGGGGGGCAAAGTCCTGAAAGTATTTTCTTTTCTTCGATTATCTAATAGTCTCGAGAGTTTGGTGGGAAATTCAGTCATTTGACAAAAATATCGTTATGCTTATTTAAACACATAATTACAGAATTTGTCAATGATTTTTACTAAAATCTGAAAATCATTTAAAAATTAACCCTTAATGGTGAACATTTAATTTTTATTTTTGATAATATTCTGATTTTTAATCACTTAAATAAAAGCTAAAAATGATAAAGTTTAATTAAATTTTAGTTTAAAACTTATTATGATGAAGTTTAGACCTACATTTGGTGCCTTTTTAAAAGATTTTTCTTACAATATATAAAAGGGAGTTTAATTTTAATTTGTAGTATGAAGCCTAGCATTGGAGATTTTAGGAGAATGGCAATTTTGGATGCGCTAGAAATCATGGACTCGAGTCCCGAAAAAATATACGATGACATCACCGCCTTGGCGGCATCAATATGCCATTCCGAAATAAGTTTGATAACCTTATTGGATAACAAAAGACAGTTTTTTAAATCACATCATAAGCTAGATTTTAATGAAACACCCATAGAGGCCTCTTTTTGCCAGTACCTGATCAAAGAGGATATCGATAGATTAATCATTGAAGATACCAAAAAGGACAGTAGATTTTTAGACAATCCATTTGTTTGTAACCACCCAAATATTTCCTTCTACGCAGGTGTTTCTTTAACATGGTCCAACGGTACGCGTCTTGGTTCTTTGTGCGTCATGGACAAACACCCTAAAAAGCTTAATTGTCAACAGGTAAAAGGATTGGAAACATTGGCCCAGCAAGTTATTCATTTATTGGAACTACGCAAAGCAAAGAAAGAAGTGGAAAGGCAAAATGAAGAACTTGAGAAAATAATGAACTCTTCATTGGATATTATCTGTACGGTTGACAGAGATGGCACTTTTTTGAGCGTAAACAGTGCTTGCAAAAAAATTTGGGGATATAGCCCAAAAGAATTAATAGGAAAAAATTATATGGATTTTGTTTATAAGGAGGATAGACAAAGGACAAAAAAATCATCTGAAGCTACTTTTTCCGGTAAAAAGACTCTAAATTTTGAAAATAGATATCTACATAAAGACGGCTCATTGGTATCCGTAATGTGGTCCGCAAACTGGGATAACCAAGATGGAATAATGTACTGCATAGCAAGGGATATAACGGAAAAAAAGAAAATTGAACATCAACTAAAACACAGTGAACAGCGATTTAGGTCTTTAGTGCAGGAGGGGAGTGACCTTATAGCCATTTTGGACGAAGCAGCGAATTATAAATATGTGAGTCCAACGTCCACAAAAATTCTACAAATTAAACCAGAAGAGTTTATTGGAACCAATGCCTTTGATTATATACACCCGGACGACCAGGCTTCTGTATATAATAGCTTCAAGGAAATTTTAGAAAAATCCCAGATAAACATTGACCCTTTTAGGTTTAAAAATAAAAATGAAGAATGGCGATGGATAGAGACCATAGCAACCAACCAGATGGATGAGCCTTCTTTAAATGGTATTGTGGCAAATTCAAGGGATGTCACAGAACGTATTTTATATCTTAAAGCGATAGAGGAACAGAATGTTAAGCTTAAGGAAATCGCTTGGACACAATCCCATATTTTTAGGGCTCCTGTAGCTCGATTAATGGGATTGATAGAATTGATCAAGGATAATGGGCTCTCTTTCCAAGAAAAGGATGAAATTTTAAATTTCATTATTAGATCGGCCAATGAAATTGATGACATTATCAAAAATATTGTAGACAATTCGGTTTATAAAACAGATTTGAAAGACCTTAAATAAGCGATTAACCAGTAGTAAGGATAATATTTTGAGATTACTGTCTAACATAGATAGGATAAGCTTCATTATATTAGCCGAAAATGTTATTTATGCGCTCTTTAATCATCTGCCTATGCTTGCTTTTGTACGTAAATGTACTAACCGCCCAAAATAATTCTTATACCATTTCCTTCGAAAATGCCGTACATCATGAAGCGTTCATAACCGCAACTTTTTCAAATATAACCTCCGATACCCTATCGGTTAGAATGAGCCGTACCTCTCCTGGACGCTATGCTTTGCACGAATTTGCAAAAAACGTGTACGGTTTTGAAGCCGAGGACGGTAAAGGGACAAAGCTTTCCGTAAGTAGACGGGACCCTTATTCATGGAATATTACAGGTCATGACGGTACCGTACATATTTCATATACTCTTTTTGCCAACCGGGGCGGTGGCACATACTCCCAAATTGACGAAACACATGCCCATTTGAATATCCCCGCTACTTTTATGTTTTCACCCAGTTTGGAGGAAAGACCCATCGAAGTCACTTTTGACACAAGAGAAGATTTAAATTGGAAAGTTGCAACCCAACTTCCGTTGGTTTCGGGCACTACATATACTGCTCCCAACCTCCAATATTTTATGGACAGTCCCACGGAAATCAGTGATTTTAGCATAAGGGAATTTGATGTGGACGGACAAAAAATCCAGTTTGTTCTTCACCATAATGGTACAGAAGAAGAACTGAATACTTATTTTGAAAAGGTAAAAAAAGTGGTCTTGGCGGAAAAAGAAGTATACGGGGAATTACCTTCCTTTGATTATGGCCGATATACATTTTTAGCATGTTATATTCCCAATGCATCGGGCGATGGTATGGAGCATAGGAACTCCACCATTCTTACCAGCACCCGGAGTTTGGCCGATGGTGGAATGAAAGGCAACATTGGCACCGTGTCCCATGAGTTTTTTCACTCGTGGAACGTGGAAAGGATACGTCCACAAAGTTTGGAGCCATTCGACTTTGAAGAAGCGAATATGAGCGGGGCCCTATGGTTCGCCGAAGGTTTTACGAGTTATTACACAAACCTCATACTCTGTAGGGCGGGATTAATAGCGCCTGAGGAATATATAGAAGGTCTAGCGGGAACCTTTAATTATGTATGGAACTCACCGGCCAGACAATTTTTTAATCCCATAGAGATGAGCTACCAAGCACCTTTTGTGGATGCGGCAACATCGGTGGATCCAGTAAACAGGGAGAATATGTTCATTTCCTATTATTCCTATGGTAGCGTATTAGGATTGGCCCTAGACCTTGCCTTAAGGGAAAAAGGATTGAACTTGGATGAGTATATGAAACTCGTTTGGAAAAAATTTGGCGAGACCCAAATTCCCTATAAAATAAAGGACTTACAAAACGCTTTGAGCGAATATGCCGGAAAGGAGTTTGCCGATACTTTCTTTAATTCCTATATCTATAAAAGCGAAATGCCAGATTATCAAAGGCTTTTTGAAACGGTAGGGGTTCTTTTAAAGACGAATCCAGAAGTTGCCTATTTTGGTGCTTATGCCGCTCTGGATGGCGACGGAAATGGAGAAATAAAGTCCAACCCTACAATCGATAGTCCGGCTTATATGGCCAATCTGGATAAAGGGGACATCATTACCGCCATTAATGGAGAACCTTTTCCAGATGGGCAACAATTTGAAGCATATTTATTACAGTTTAAACCTGGTGACGTTCTAAAAATTGAATTTGAAAGATTTGGAACGCCAAAAACAACCCAAGTAAAATTGGCTTCCAGTCCCACCTATGTTATTTCTCCTTCGGAGAAAGAAGGGGATGAATTGACAAAAAAGCAACACGATGCCAGGAAGGACTGGCTAAAGCTGAAATAGATGGATATACACTATTGTCGCGCCACATCGGACGTTGAACTGCATGGCATCTTGGCGCTTCAACAAAACAATACACCAAGTTTCCTTTCCGATGAAGAAAGGTTAAAGGAGGGTTTTATAACCGTAATCCATTCCTTTGAACTATTAAAAAGGATGAATGTGGATTGCCCGCATATCATCGCTAAAGTTGATGGTAAGGTCAAGGGATATGCCCTTTGCATGACCCGAAAATTTAGTGCCGATATTCCTTTGCTTGCCCCAATGTTCAAAATGGCGGATAATCTCTTGGCCGGAAAAAAATACCTGGCTATGGGACAAATCTGTGTTGCCAAGGAATTTAGGGCCCAAGGTGTTTTTAAGGGTATGTATACTTATTACAGGCAAGAACTTGAAAAAGACTATGATGGACTGGTAACTGAAGTGGCAACAAGTAACCAACGATCACTAAATGCCCATTTAAGCGTGGGATTTGAAATACTTCAAACCCAGGATTCAGAGGACATTTCTTGGGAACTGGTCTATTGGGATTGGAAATAATATTTCCTTTTTACAATATTTTATTATTGTTTTTCAATAATTATCATATATTTGTTATTGTTAAACAATAATTTCTAATATGAAAATGTTTGGTTCAAAATCAGTCTCAAGTTATTTGTTCTATGTTTTCCGTTTTGCGTCACTTTGTAGTTTTATCCTATTACTTTTCATACTACTATCCTTTTTATTCGGCAATTATGAAGTACAGGGCGGGCGCTTTACCATTCCATTCCCGTGGTTTTCCTTCTTTGACATTAAGGGTGTTTATAAAACTTCCATCATGACAAGCATCACACTAATTTTAATTTACATGGGTGGATTTCTCTACAGTTTGTCAATGATTTTGAAATCATTCAAGTCGGCAGTTCTTTTTAATGCAGCAGCCATTCGCCATTTAAAAATACTGGCAATCATCAATTTACTGGTTTTCCCAATAGTGTATTTATCGTTACGACTCGTAATCCTTAATATTTCAATAATGAATGGAATCCATAATTTGATTCTCAGTTTAATATTCGGTGTGTTTTTGCTCTTTGTTGCCGCAATTTTCAAAAGAGGACTGAAAGTTCAAAATGAAAACGATTTAACAATTTAACATGGGAATCGTTGTAAACTTGGATGTCATGTTGGCAAAACGGAAAATGAAGAGCAAGGAACTTGCTGAGACCATTGGTATAACGGAAGCCAATCTCTCCATCTTAAAATCGGGGAAGGCAAAGGCCATTCGGTTTTCAACTTTGGAGGCGATTTGTAAGGAACTCGAATGCCAACCCGGGGATTTGTTGGAATATTCAGAATAAAAAAACCGTCCGCACTTCGACTTCGCTCAGTGACCGGACGGTGTTATTTTTATTATCAGCGTTTTTAATCCGCCAAAACAATTACTTTATTATCCTTTAGCTCAACAGTACCACTGGAAATCTCCAATACGGTATTTCCGTCCTGATCTTTTGTGAATTTGGAAGCAAATTCCTCATCCAAATTCATATTTCCCTGAACCTTAACCTTTCCTTCCTGTAAAAGGGAAACAATAGGAGCGTGATTTTGCAACATTTGAAATTCCCCGTTTATTCCGGGAACGGTTACAGAAGTTACTTCTCCAGAAAATAAAGTTGCCTCGGGCGATACTATTTCTAAATACATATTTTTTAGTTGTTGGTTGTTGGTTGTTGGTTGCTAGTCCATGATATCAAAAACTATCAACAGACAACCAGCAACTAGTTATGCTTCGGCCAACATTTTTTCTCCAGCTTCAATAGCCTCTTCAATAGTACCTTTTAGGTTGAAGGCCGACTCTGGCAAGTGATCCAACTCACCGTCCATAATCATATTAAACCCTTTTATGGTCTCCTTAATATCTACCAAGACTCCTGGGATACCCGTAAACTGCTCGGCTACGTGAAAGGGTTGCGAAAGGAAACGCTGTACACGCCTTGCCCTACCTACGGCCAGTTTATCTTCTTCGGACAATTCTTCCATACCTAAAATGGCAATAATATCCTGTAGTTCCTTATATCGTTGCAACAGCTCTTTAACACGTTGTGCACAAGCATAATGGTCTTTTCCTAAAATCTCAGGCGTTAAAATTCTGGACGTAGAATCCAATGGATCTACCGCTGGATAGATACCCAACTCAGCAATCTTACGGGAAAGTACCGTTGTAGCATCCAAGTGTGCAAACGTTGTTGCGGGGGCTGGATCCGTTAAGTCATCCGCAGGTACGTATACCGCCTGTACCGAAGTAATGGAACCTCTTTTAGTAGAAGTAATACGCTCCTGCATAGCACCCATCTCCGTAGCCAATGTTGGCTGATAACCTACCGCAGAAGGCATACGACCTAAAAGTGCCGATACCTCTGAACCTGCCTGTGTAAAACGGAAAATATTATCAACGAAGAAAAGAACGTCCTTTCCTTGCCCTTCTCCAGAACCATCACGGAAGTACTCGGCAATAGTCAAACCGGAAAGTGCAACACGTGCACGTGCTCCCGGTGGTTCGTTCATCTGTCCGAAAACGAAAGTCGCTTTGGAATCCTTCATGGCCTTTTTATCCACTTTAGATAAATCCCATCCACCTTCTTCCATAGAGTGCATAAAATCCTTCCCATATTTGATAATTCCGGATTCCAACATCTCACGAAGTAAATCGTTTCCTTCACGAGTTCTTTCACCAACACCGGCAAATACGGAAAGACCACCGTGCCCTTTGGCAATGTTGTTAATCAACTCCTGTATCAAAACCGTTTTACCAACACCAGCACCTCCAAATAGACCAATCTTACCACCTTTCGCGTAAGGCTCAATCAAATCGATAACCTTGATACCGGTAAACAGTACCTCTGTAGAAGTGGATAGATCCTCAAATTTTGGCGCTTCTCTGTGAATGGGTAAGCCATCCTTACCAGATTTGGGCAAATTACCCAATCCATCGATAGCATCACCAATAACATTAAACAAACGTCCATAAACGTCATCACCTATAGGCATTTGAATCGCTGCCCCAGTAGCTACTACTTCAGTTCCCCTACTTAATCCATCCGTAGAGTCCATGGAAATGGTCCTAACTGTATTTTCACCAACATGCGACTGAACTTCCAAAACCAATTTTGAGTTGTCCTTATTGGTTATTTCCAAAGAGTCGTAGATTTTAGGAAGATCATCTCCCGACTGAAATTCTACATCAACCACTGGACCAATGATTTGCGAAACTTTACCTGTAACTTTTGACATTACTAATCTGATTATATATTACTTTAAAAATATCTTAAAAGATGCTCTGATTTTCAGGCTGCAAAGATATGCCTTTCCCTTTTAAACAAAAATTGTTTTTTTGGGTTTTTTACAAAACAAAAAAGATGCACTAAAATGCATCTTTTTGTTACTTCTTCACATTTATATCTTATTGAAGCGTTGGTGAAAAGTTCGTTGGATAATCACCAACATTGACCAAGTTACCAGAATCTTCAAAATTTGAGCCGTAAGTGGCATCAATAGCCTTCATAAATTCATTGGCCAATAAAGCATATCCCCTAGCCGTTGGGTGAACTCCGTCCAAGGAAAATGCGCTCCCTACGACCAAGTTAGAGGTCAATGTATAATCTCCACTGGTTATTCCGCCGTTTGCCAATTGTTCCAATAAACTATTGGCATCCACAAAAGCGAGTCCTGCTTGGCTTGCAGAAGCCGATATTATTTGATTAAAGGCTATTGTTGCAGTAGCAATCTCGGTTTGTTCCTCTGGTGTCAGGACCCATTTATCCGCCAAGGGCAAACTAATACCTTCAACGGAAAACTGTCCAGCCAATGTTGCCGATAAGCCCTGTCCTATCAGTGCTCCAGCAGCTTCCATGTTCACTGTTCCTATGACATTGCTACTGGGCAGTACGAACAAATCATCTGGTGTTGCTTGTCTGGCCTGACCATATGTGGACCCTAAAAGTCCAGCCACTAATGGTGCAGCTTGAGGTGGAAGACCAAATTGTTGTACAAAGGTTGGAAAACCAGGATTTGCGTTCAAAGCCCCTGTTATCTGGGCCGATAAATCAGTTAGACTTTCATCATAAATGACTACCGGACTAGCTTCGGTCGTGGAGAAGGTAATTATTCTTTCCGTAGCCCCCAAAGCGGTAAAAATTTGGTTCAAAGCTCCAAATATGGTATTCAGCGTTGGTATTTGACCAGCAAAATCTGGATTAGTAGGGTCCAATGGATTATAAGGAACCGTTGTAAAATGGGGAATACTAGTTACATTTGGAATATTGGCTACGACACCTTGTGCGCCACTTGAGGTCAAGGTTTGTATTAGCGCGCCGTAGGTATTTTGAAATCCTACTCCTGGAGGGCCATCAACGGGAGTTATGGGATTTGTACCATCTCCCCCGGATAAAGCATATCCCAGAACATCATTGTTTCCAATCCAAAGGGTAAAGAATGTTGGTGATTGACCGACGGCCATCTCCAAAACACTAATATCTGGAGTAGAACCCGTCATCCTTACAAAATACGGATTAGCCAAACCTAAAGAAACATTGGCCAAATTACCATAACCTGGAGCCAACAGATGAAAGCTTTTGGCACCAGGTACCCCTAAATTATTGAAGGGCCCTGATGGATTGTTTAATACGATATCAGTCCCAACAGTAACGGGGCCAATGACAGATTCAAGTGGTACTGGACCCGAACCTCCAAACACCAACCGTGGTCCTTGAATACGTTCGCCACCGGTAGCCAAGCCACCAAAATTATCGCTAGTAAGTGGTTGTATGAAGTCTCCGCCACCCACCATAGAAAATTTTTGGGAAATAATATTGGGTATCGAAAAGTTTTGCCCTGCCTGAAATAAAGCCCCATCCGTAAAACCGGCAGTTAAGGAATTTCCTAAGGCTACATAGTTTGAAAAATCTACCGATCCTGCCGTAAGTTCCGGTTTGGCTTCGGGTTCAATAATTGGGTCCAAATCTACATCCTCCGGATCGTTACAATTTGTAAAGACCAATAAAAGGGAGGATAAAAATATATAGGTTATTTTTTTCATTTCTAAACGAAGTTTAAAATTCATTTTTAGTTGTTAATGGTCCAAGATAGGTAGTACATGGACCCAATAAATCCGGTCCCAAACGCAGTGAAGTATTCATCGCCCAATAAATTATTACCACCAATTTTAAAGGTAGATTTAATGCTAGGTACTGTATAATTTATTTGCGCATCTACCACATGGAATTCCGGTATTACCCCATTTCCAAAAGTAGCTTCCCAATAATAGTCATCACTAAAGCGATAGTTTACATTGAAACCAAAATTCTTGAACAGCTCTGCATTACCAAAAGAAGCCTTAAACTGATGTTCCGGTGTATTAAAACCCACTTGGAAATCAGGATTGGCTACCCTGTCAAAATCCAACCTTGTAAAAGTATAACTACCGCTCAAATCATAATTGCCAAATACCTTGGCGCTTAGTCCTAAGGAAGCCCCGTAAGAAGCTATATCTGCATCAGAATTGGTATAGGCTTGATAGGTTTTAAAATCACCATTTTGCAAAGCAAGCAAAGACAGCGAATTATCCCCAACAGTACCATATAAGGGTGCAACAACATTCTCTGGTGAAATAAAATCTTGATACTGATTGTAATACGTACTAAAATCAACTATCAATTTGTCCAATTTCCCACGATATCCTATTTCAAAAGAGGTCACTTGCTCAGGTGAAACCACATCCGGATTTCCAATCTCAATATCAGCAGGATTTCCACTTTCTCTAAAGCGCAATATAGAATTGGCAGAGAAAGAATTTTCATAGGCTGCCCTTCCAGTCTGTGTGATTGTAGCCGGTTGTCCCAACAACTGCCCACCACCACTTACTTCCCATGGCCTAGAATAACGATCTAAGTTATCCGGGGCGGCACCGACCAAAATAGCCCTTCCCGCATCCAAGCCTATAAAAAGATCCTGTGTAGTTGGGTTTCGGAAACCTGTTTGCACTGAGGCCCTAACATTGTGATTTCTGTTAATGGTATAACCCGCAGAAAACCTAGGGGAAAAGAAACCATCAAAGAACTCATTTTTATCATAACGCACCGATCCCGTAAGCTTTAAACTTTGTTCACCAGCAAGTTCAATATTTTTTTGAATCTGTGTATACAACCCAAACTCATTGTATAATATGGGACCGTCAGTATCGGTATAAATGGTACCAAACGAATTTAGCTGATATTCGCGAAAGGAACCTCCTATCTGCACTTCGGCCCAATCCCACAAATGCCCAAAATTATAATTGGCATCTGCATGGTAGTATTTTGATGCATCTGCAAATCTTGAACCTGTAGATAAATCAGGGTCTTGTGTTACGCGGTCAAACGCAGCCTGAAATTCCGGTGTTCCCGGCAACAATCGTCCCGTCTCCGCTTGCGCTCTAGCAACGGCATGGGCTTGCTCCTCAGTAGCGCCGCCTAGTGTCGCTTGTACAAATGCCCCAGTATACTCCCCAAACCATTGATTGTCCCCTTTCCATGAGCGGTTAATGTTTACCGCAGTAAATACCATGTCATAGGAATCACCTGCCTTATCACCTACCATATAACCTCTTAGGAAAAAGTTATCATTCTTAATCTCAAATTTATGTTGTTGCTGGAAGAAGTTACGAATATTGTAGCGGTTGGTACCTTGGTAAATGGTATTTCCTGTACCTATTTTACCTACATAGGAAATCTCTAGGTTGTTGCCCTCTATCGGTCTATAGTAAAGGCCCCAATCCGATTTTATACTTCTCGCGGTGTAATCCGTTAAATCGCGTTCATGGTATCCAGTTCTACTGACATTTACAGAAGGTACCAATGCATTGGCACCCGCTGGCAAAACTCCCAAACCCTCTAGCGTAACTGCAACGCCTTTAATATTCGTAGAGACCAAATCACCATAAACGTTTGTTCCATCATAGTCCAAATCGGCCCTTGTCTGTCCAGGTTTGAACCTATCAACTTCGCTGTTAGCGGCCCAATCAGTACCATCCAAATACCCAAAATTCCATTTAATGGCAAACTTATCGCTAAACTTATGGGCCGCTCGCACCCCTACATCTGTATATGAATTGGTACCAGCAGCTTCTTGGGATGTAACACCTTGTTTTACGGAAACACTAATACCTTGATAATCAAAAGGGCTTTTACTTCGCATAAATAGTATACCATTAAAAGCATTGGCTCCGTAAAGTGCCGATGATGCCCCGGGCAGAAGTTCAACGCTTAGGACATCTGTTTCAACCATACCCACCAAATTACCAATGGGAAAGTTCAAAGCAGGTGTAGAATTATCCATTCCGTCTACCAATTGCATAAATCTGGTATTCGCAAAAGTGGCAAAACCACGGGTATTGACCGACTTAAAGGTTAAACTATTGGTGTTCACATCAACGCCTTTCAAGTTTTCGAGCCCACTGTAAAAATCGGCCGAGGCCGTATTTTTAATGGTCTCGATACCCATTCTTTCTACAGTTACCGGGGATTCAAAAATCCTTTCAGGTGTTCGAGAGGCAGAAATTACAACCTCGTCCAAAAATGTTTGCGCTTCTGAAAGCACCATTCTAACCGTTTGATTAGCTGAAGTAATGTTCTCAAGTCCATCAGTGTAACCAATGCTTGTAATACTTAACTGAAATGGAGGAACTTCAGAAGTCTGTAACACGAAATTACCGTCAAAATCGGTGGTTGTCCCAATTGCCTTGCCAACAATGACAATATTGGCACCGGGAATAGGCTCGCCATTTTGATCAACGACATTTCCATTGATTGTAGTCTGGGCAAAACTTGTCGCCCCAATCAAAATCAATGCTAACAGTAGTATTGTTCTCATTCTAAATTTGAGTTAAAATTTTCGCAGATGAAGATACAGATAATTTTAAACGAAAAATAGGAATTTGAAAAAAATTATGCATGCATAGTATTATTTTAATAAAATCAATGCCCTTTTTTAGACGTTACCGTAATTTAAAAACAAAAAAGGACGCAAATTGCGTCCTTTTTCTAAACTACTATTTTGAATTTACTCTACGGTTACAGACTTCGCCAAGTTTCTAGGCTGGTCTACATTGCATCCCCTCATCACAGCTATGTGATAGGAAAGCAATTGAAGAGGAATTGTTGTTAATAGAGGTGAAAGACTTTCCAGGGTTTCCGGGACTTCAATCACATGGTCTGCCAATTCCTTTACTTGCTCATCACCTTCTGTTACGATGGCAATGATCTTTCCCTTTCTGGACTTTATTTCCTGAATATTACTGACCACTTTTTCATAATGCCCCTTTTTGGTGGCAATGACAAAAACGGGCATATGCTCGTCTATCAATGCAATAGGACCATGTTTCATTTCAGCAGCGGGATATCCTTCTGCATGGATATAGCTAATCTCCTTTAATTTCAAAGCACCTTCCAATGCCACGGGAAAATTATACCCTCTGCCCAAATACAAACAGTTAGTCGAATCCTTGTATACATCTGAAATAATTTCTATCAAGGGATTGGCTTCCAACGCCCTTTCCACCTTACTGGGTATGGTTTCCAACTCTGTAAGGAATTCGTGGAATTTTGTTTCTGAAAAAGTACCCTTCTCCTTGGCCAATTTTAAGGCCAACAGCGTCAGTACCGTTATTTGGGTAGTAAACGCTTTTGTAGAGGCCACTCCTATTTCCGGTCCGGCATGCGTGTAGGCACCAGCATCCGACTCACGAGCTATGGAAGAACCGACTACGTTACAAACACCAAATACAAAGGCTCCTTTCTCCTTCGCCAACTTTATAGCAGCCAAAGTATCGGCTGTTTCACCTGATTGGGAAATGGCTATAAGTACGTCCTTTTCGGTAATTACAGGATTTCTATATCTAAATTCCGATGCATATTCTACTTCAACAGGGATTCTGGCCAAATCCTCAAAAATATATTCCGCTACAAGACCCGCATGCCAAGAGGTACCACACGCAACAATGATAATCCGATTGGCATTCATGAATTTTTCCAAATTTTGGTCTATTCCTGCCATTCGAATAATCCCTTGATCCGCAAGTAGCCTTCCTCTATAGGTATCTTTTATAGCTCTAGGTTGTTCATATATTTCCTTCAACATGAAATGATCATAACCACCTTTTTCTATTTCCTCCAAATTCATTTGAAGTTCCAATATTCTTGGGTAGGCTACAGCATCATTCTTAATCTTCCTAAGTTTTATTTCCTTGCCCAATCTAACAATAGCCATTTCTTCGTCCTCAAGATATACGGCATTGTTGGTAAACTCTATAAACGGAGAAGCATCCGAAGCTATAAAGAACTCTTCCTCACCAATTCCAATAGCCAAAGGACTACCCAATTTGGCAACCACAATTTCGTCCGGCTTTTTTCTGTCGAAAACAGCAATTGCATAGGCACCTACTACCTGATTAAGGGCTATTTGTACCGCTTGGCCCAATTTAACATCCTCAGTTTTTTTAACTTCTTCGATAAGATTGACCAAAACTTCGGTATCCGTATCCGAAGTGAAATTATATCCCCTTTTGGTCAACTCCTTTTTTATGGACTCATAGTTTTCAATGATACCATTATGGATAATGACCAAGTCTCCGGAATTTGAATAATGCGGGTGGGAGTTTACATCGTTGGGAACCCCATGGGTAGCCCATCTAGTATGACCTATACCAATGGTTCCCTCTTGGGAAATACTATTTGCTTTAGTCCTTAAATCCTCAACCTTGCCTTTTGTTTTTACAAGATTTATTTGACTTCCATCAAATAAAGCTATACCGGCACTATCATATCCTCTGTATTCCAGTCGCTGTAATCCTTTGATGATTATTGGGAAAGCATCCCTATGTCCAATGTAGCCAACAATTCCGCACATATATTTTATAAGATTTAGAAAAAGTAATTCAAAATTATTCCAATAAACAGAAGTTCAAAAAGTTATCTGTTTATTGAACGTATAAATACTTTAAAGTGTATAAGTTAGGGTAAAAAAAGTTCTGATATAATACTTTTAATAGCTTATTCCGCTTTGGTATAACTAATCTCCAATTTTAATCTTTTGTCATAATTTGGATCAGTTTTAGGGATATTACTTCCAAATAACACTGTCCCCAAAGGAGTCCATGTTGATGTAGATGGAATTTCTTCTTCCACAGTATTCGATAAAATTGCATTAAGAGCCCTTATATTTTGGATATTTGTGGTAAGCGTTAGTCCTAAGGTACTATTTACAGAATCCCGAATGATCAGGTTGTTAATATGATCTGTTATTCTAACCGTATATTTTACTCCCAAATCATTTTCCTCTACTAGGATTCCATCATAATTTAGGTAGGTGCCATATAATCCCCCAGTACTTGTATTTTGTTCGGTGGCAACATTGTACAAGGGATTATTTGTTTCAGCATTGTATAGATAAAGTCGTGGCGGTTCGGCGGCTTCCACGTCCATGCCAGGATAATTTCGATCTATATAAAACACTAGATTCGCTTCGTTGATTATCCAATTATTGGCACGTATTTCTTCCAAAATATTTTCGGCATTATCTGGTTCAAAAAGTTCAATTTCGGTTGTGATTCCCGCACCTCCCTTTAAAAATATTCTTGAAGCATTGGTCTGAATATCCAAAGAATCCGAAATCTCAATTGGATAGTTTTCGTTTATCAAAGTATTGACCGCGTTGCCAGAGAGGCCAGTTGTGGCAGAACCGGATAATAAACTTAAAGTAAAAGAACTCTCCCTGTCCAAGACGTTTCGTTCCGAGTCGAGCGATTTGTAAGTATAGTTTATCGTAATGTTGGCCTGTGTCAAATCTAAAAGCAACATAACAGGATCCCCTGTAGACTCCAACAACGATAGATGAATACCCCTTAAAAATTCGGAGAAGTTGGCTTGGCTCAACAATTCTGAACTTCCTTCTTTATCCAATATATTTTGCTGAAAGAAATCACTATTTAAGGGAATTCTAATCCCTGGATTCAATTTTGTAAACGTCAATGATTCATCAACATCTTCAGTGGTGGTATCATCTTCCTTTGGGATAAGGATCTCCTTGTTATCCACCGTAATAGTACCATCCACATCCGAGTCAAACAATACATCGGATACAAATGTCGGGGCAAATTGTTGTGAGGAATAGTACTGTTGGGATTCCTGAAAATTGGTATTTGGATCTAAATCTCTAAGGTAATAGGTAGAACGCTGTACCTTTAAACCAATAGTAACAGGTTGGGTAATTGCATCATAGTTTTTGGCATTCACATAAATGCTGTCCAAATCTACGGTATTGGCAAAATTATTCGCAATTATTTGAGAGCCATCCAGGTCATTTAAACCATCACGATTAGCATCCACACTTTCATCATCCAACGGGTTGGTATTGGCCGCTCTTTCCTCTGCATTTGAGACCTGATCATCATCACTATCGTTCGTCGGGTCATTTGGTTCATCATCAAATAAATCCTCTACACCATCGTTATCAGAATCGCGAGAAGCAGCATCTTTAGTCAAAAAGGGAATATACAGGTATACATCCTTTACGGTTTCGTCTTCATCAATAGTAGTATCGGAGTCATCGTTATCCGCATTATCCTCCTTACTTTGAGATAGCACCCCAAAGGTAGGATTATTGGACGGTAATCTTAACTGGGAAGTGATTGTTGCCCTTGTGGTTCCATAGACCGGATCATTGAAGGTTCCCAATTGGTATATGGGCAACTTGTTGGTTCTAACCGCCTCAATATTTCGGTTATAGGCAAAAACGTCAAAGACTTCCTTGCCTGTAGAAAATGGATTCTCACCAGTTACTCCCGCACCCACCGTGGTAACCTCTTGCTCGCAAGAAAAGAATATGGTAACTATAGAAACAACCCCCAACAATATGGGTAGACCCCGCTTTTTAAAAATGTTCATTCAGATTATTTTAAAACTTCCGTGTTATAAAAATTAGCATAGGCTTCTTCAAATTCTTGAATAGGAACATATGCTAACACAGGTTTTTCTTGGTTGGATATATGTGTTGTTACATCTTCTGGAATTTCTTCCGAGGCTAAAATAATGGCATCGGAATAATCCACTGCCACTTTTAACAAATTATTATAGGTGGGGCTTTCCAAAGAGGATATTTCTTCTTCAGAAATACCGTCAAAAGCAATTCTTTTTATCATTTCCTTGTCCAGCTCACCTTCAAAAGTCTTCCCATAAACGGAAAGTACAATTTTACTGTCGGCAAAAAGAGGTTCGTCCGCGTAGTACTTCTTAAGATACAAAGGCAATAAACTGGCCATCCAACCGTGTACATGAATAATATCCGGGGACCAATTTAATTTCTTAACGGTTTCCATGACCCCTTTTGCAAAAAAGATGGCCCTTTGATCGTTATCCGGAAACAATTCCCCTTTCTTGTCGGTAAATGTTGCCTTTCTCTTAAAGTATTCCTCGTTATCTATAAAATATACCTGGATACGTTCCCTTGGGATAGAAGCAACTTTTATGATCAACGGCATATCCATATCATTTATGACAAGGTTCATACCGGATAGCCGGATTACTTCGTGTAATTGATGCCTTCTTTCATTAATGTTGCCATACCTAGGCATGAAAATGCGTATTTGACCCCCATTGCTGTTGACCATTCTGGGTGCCTCATAGGACATATGTGAAACTTCATTTTCGGGGAGGTATGGAACTAATTCAGAAGATACAAACAATACCTTTTTACCATTCATAAAAGTTATATTTTGTTTTTCGTGGAAACGCAGGTGCAAAATTACAAAAAATATAGAGATTACCAGTATTTATAGTAAGTTTGCTCGCTAATTACGTTTTCATATGCCCTTAATCAAGACTAAAAAAGAACTTGATCAAAAATTAAAAAGTCTCTCCCCTTCCAAAAAATTAGGACTGGTTCCCACTATGGGAGCACTGCATAATGGACATGTGGCACTTGTTGAAAAAGCTGTTTTAGAGAATGACGTAGTCGTAGTTAGCATCTTTGTAAACCCTACCCAATTCAATAATACCGAAGACTTGAAAAAATACCCCAGAGACCTTTTCAAGGACCTCGAACTTATTGAAAGCATAAATTCGGATATACTAGTTTTTGCTCCTACGGTGGAGGAAATCTATGACGAAAACGTTAGTGCAAAAAAGTACGATTTCAATGGTTTGGACAAGGTGATGGAAGGCGAGTTTAGGGACGATCATTTTAACGGGGTTGGCACGATTGTGGAACAACTTTTTGACATTGTTAAGCCGGATAACGCCTATTTTGGCGAAAAGGATTTTCAGCAGCTCCAAATTATTAGAAAACTAGTAAAAACCCAGAATTTGGCGGTAAATATTGTACCCTGTCCCATTGTTAGGGAAAAGAACGGTTTGGCCATGAGTTCCAGAAATGAAAGGTTAAGTACAGAAGTACGACTAAAAGCGGGATTTATTTACAGAACACTACAAACTGCCAAAAGGAAATTTGGCACGAAAAGTGCACTAAAAATAAGAGAATGGGTTAAAAACCAGTTTCTTAAAGAGGGTGATTTTACATTGGAATATTTTGAAATTGCTGATATTGAAACGTTAAACCCACTAAAAAGAAAAGTAAAGAATAAAAAATATAGGGCGTTTATTGCCGTTTATGCCGATGATGTAAGGCTAATTGACAATATAGCTCTCAATTGATTAATTTTGTCCCATGCAAGTACAAGTAGTAAAGTCCAAGATTCATCGCGTAAAGGTAACTGGAGCTGACCTAAATTATATAGGCAGTATTACAATTGACGAAGATTTAATGGACGCTGCAAATATTATTCAAGGTGAAAAGGTCCAAATCGTCAATAATGACAATGGCGAACGATTGGAAACATATGTAATCCCTGGGCCCAGAAATAGCGGAGAGATAACACTCAATGGTGCCGCAGCGCGAAAAGTAGCGGTAGGCGATGTACTAATATTGATAACGTATGCCTGGATGCCCATAGAGGAGGCCAAGACTTTTAATCCCTCACTGGTATTCCCAGACGAAAAAACCAACCTTTTGAAGTAAGGTCATTCTTTATTTGCAACAATAATTTTTAAGGCCACACCCATTGAAAAATACTTCCTTATTTTAGCGTTTGACAACGTATCCCTGAACTCGTGAACAACTCCTTGAAGAAGACGCTAAAATTAATTGTACCCATACTTATAGGGGTCTTCTTGGTTGTATATTGGTACATTAGGACCTCTCCGGAAAACAGGGAACAAATTCTTTTTTATATTAAGGAGGCCGATATTTTCTGGGTTTCCATTTCATTACTTTTGGGCATCATCGGTCATGTATCCCGGGCCATCAGATGGAACTATCTTCTGGAACCTTTGGGCTACCGCCCGAAACCAATAAACAATATTCTCATGATTTTCATGGCGTACCTTGCCAATCTGGGAGTACCTAGAACCGGAGAAATTTTAAGGGCAACGGCATTGACCACGTATGAAGGAGTTCCTTTTGAAAAAGGATTTGGTACTATAGTAACGGAAAGGGTCGTTGATTTAATCATGTTATTGATTGTAGTTATTATCACCCTTTTATTACAAACGGACATCATAATCACTTTCTTTGAGCAAAGGGGCATCAACCTCAATGGTATTCTATTATTGTTGTTTGCCGGCCTCGTGGGCTTCCTATTTTTCTTTTTGTTCATCAAAAAGTCAAGCCATGCTCTAGCATTAAAAATCAAAGCATTCATAAAAGGTTTGTTGGATGGGGTTTTCAGCATATTTAGAATGAAGAGAAAATGGGAATTCGTATTCCATACATTATTAATTTGGGTCTGCTACATTGGTATGATGTGGGTCATAAAATTTACGGTTCCCGAAACCATGGACCTTTCCCTAAATGAAATTATGGTGGCCTTTGTTTTTGGTGCTTTTGCCATGGCTACGACCAATGGCGGGGTTGGGCTTTTTCCTATTTTGGTAAGCAAGGCGCTAGCTCTCTTTGGGATAAGCTCCGTATCTGGTGACGCTTTTGGTTGGATCATGTGGATAGCGCAGACCATGATGAACATTGTATTTGGTGCAATATCTTTTCTCTTATTACCGTTATTGAACAGAAACAAGTAATAGCGTTTTCTGTTTAATTAATATCTATGCGTCATATACTTACCGCTTTGGCCCTTCTTTTTGTATGTCTTGGAAGTGCCCAAACCACACAGGAAATTTTTGAATCCTTTAAACTTCAGGAAAGAAGGGATGTACAATATTATTTTCCTCCTAATTTGGACGAAACCAAAAAATACCCATTGATTGTGGTGTTGGATGCCAACTATCTTTTCGATCAAGTTGTTGCCGTTTCAAAATATTACAGTCAGTTTCACGGAATGCCAGAAAGCATCGTGGTGGGCGTTAACCAGAGCAAGAATAGCATTCGATTGGATGACTGTGCGTTTGATCCGGTAAGTGGCCTTCCCAACGAAAAAGGAAAAAAATTCTACGAATTCATTGGGATGGAGCTAATTCCGTATCTAGACCTCAATTATAGCACCGCTCCCTTTAAAATGATTTTCGGATATGATATTTCAGCGAACTTCCAAAATTACTGGTTGTTCAAGGATAACTCGGTTTTTGATGCCTATGTGAGCATATCTCCAACTTTGGCCCCAGAAATGGAAAGTAGGGTTCCCATGCGATTGAACACTTTTGACAAACAGATATTCTACCAATTAATCGTTGAAGGGGAACAAACCGATGACACCCCACAAATAATGGCGTTGGATTCTGGCATAAAGGCTTTGAACAAGGAAACCTTGCATTATTTTTTCGAGAAGTATGATAAAGCAGACCACATTTCCGTGGCTACCTATGGCATTGGAAAAGCATTCGATAATGTTTTTGGCATGTTTAAACCCATTAGTCCAAAAGAATATAAAACGCAAATATTGACTTCGGAAGAACCGGTGTATCAGTATTTGGAAAATAAATATCAGGGTATTGTGGATTTGTTCGGATTCAGCAAACCCGTTGAACTTAATGATATCATGGCCATCTATGCCGCTGTGAGAAAGAAAGAGGATTATGAATCGCTCAAATCCCTATCGGAATTGTGCAAGAAAGAGTATCCGGACACCATGATGGGCTTTTATTTTGAAGGGGAGTATTATGAGCAGATGGGAGAACCCAAAAAAGCCTTGAAAACCTTTGAAAAAGCTTTTCAGATGGAAGAAATCGATTTTTTAACTAAAGAAATGGCATTGGAAAAAATGGACGCATTAAAAGCGGATTTTGGTTTTTAACCTACACCAAATCCCCGCTCCCAAAAAAATTTAACCTTAGATCCCAAATCTAACCTACAACCTACACTTATGTTTAAAGGCATCTTTAAATACTACGTCTGTGCCGGCGTATATTTTACCTACTATGGCCTAAAGGGCGATAAAGTACTGGCACTGAGTATACTTTCGTTATTCCTGGCCTGGGCCTCCTTTTTTATGGCCATCTGGGAGTTCAAGAAAAAACAATCGGAAGAAGAATAATTCCTACTTCTTAGTACCTTAGCACAAATGAGATAAGCTAAGGATGGCCAAGACAAAAACCGCTTTTTTCTGTCAGAACTGTGGCACGCAATACGCCAAATGGGTGGGACAATGTGCTGCCTGTAAGGAATGGAACACCGTTGTTGAAGAAGTTGTTCAGAAAGAAGAAAAAACAAGCTGGAAACCCACCAACTCTGTAGCAAAACGAGTCTCTAAGCCGTTATTGGTCCACGAAATAAGTACGGAAAAAGAATTACGACTAAACACCTTCGATTTAGAGTTCAATAGGGTATTGGGTGGTGGTTTGGTTCCCGGTGCATTAGTATTGTTGGGCGGTGAACCGGGTGTTGGAAAAAGTACCTTATTATTACAGATTGCTTTAAAATTGCCCTACAAGACCTTATATGTTTCTGGGGAGGAAAGTCAGAAACAAATCAAAATGCGAGCGGACCGAATCCACCCCAATAGCGAAACCTGTTTTATACTGACGGAAACCAAGACCCAGAACATTTTTAAGCAGATTGAAGCCACTGAGCCGGACATTGTGGTCATCGATTCCATACAGACCTTACATTCAGATTATATCGAGTCGGCAGCTGGGAGTATTTCACAGATTAGGGAATGCACCGCAGAACTCATCAAATTTGCCAAGGAAACCAATACCCCGGTGATATTGATAGGTCATATTACCAAGGACGGCTCCATCGCAGGCCCTAAGATTTTGGAACACATGGTTGATACCGTTTTGCAGTTTGAAGGCGACCGTAATTACGTTTACCGAATCCTCCGTTCACTTAAAAACCGATTTGGCTCTACGGCGGAGTTGGGCATTTATGAAATGCAGGGAAGCGGACTCAGGGAAGTGAACAACCCTTCTGAAGTATTGATTTCCAAAAACGATGAAGGATTGAGCGGAACCGCCATCGCCTCTACCGTAGAAGGGATGCGTCCCCTTCTAATTGAAATACAGGCCTTGGTAAGTACTGCAGTCTATGGGACCCCGCAACGTTCCACTACGGGCTACAATGCCAAACGCTTGAACATGCTTCTGGCGGTTTTGGAAAAAAGGGCCGGATTCAAACTGGGTGCCAAGGATGTTTTCCTCAATATTACCGGTGGAATCTCTGTGGACGATCCTGCCATTGACTTAGCTGTTATTGCCGCCATATTATCCAGCAACGAGGACATTCCCATTGAAAAGGGTATCTGTTTTGCCGCCGAAGTTGGGCTGGCCGGGGAAATACGACCCGTCCAGCGTGTGGAACAGCGTATTCTGGAAGCCGAAAAATTGGGCTATACCACCATTGTCGTTTCCAAAAACAATAAAATTGGGCTAAAGAACACAAAAATCAAGGTTCAGTTGGCCGCCAAGATTGAGGATGTGGTGAGAGACTTGTTTTGTTGATTATTGGACGGTAAGGCTATGGCTAGTGGTGGGCGGTTTGGATCCGGCGTCCGATGGAAACGAATAGCCTGGTTGAGTTCATGAATTTATTATTTTTTGGAGTAATGACCTAGCCATGAGTTATAGCCAATGTGGCTGTTGCACAACTTCTTTTTTAATCAAATTATGAGTTAAAAGCTGTTTCGTAAAATAATATACGCTTAAAAACTAGCAACTTCCAGATTCTTAAAATAAGGAAAATCCTATTTTATTAGAAATTTAGACTTGTGCAACGGTTACCAATGTTAGGCAACGTTATTTTTTGTCCACTTCCGCCTGTAATTCCGCCATCTTTTTGTGCGTCATTGTTGCTGTTTTTGACATTCCATTTATTATTTCAAAAGTTAAGGTCAGAGCGGTTAAAGGTTCTAATGCCTTTCTGGTTACTATTAAGACTGAACACATAGCATTAATAACAACTCGAAGAGTATATTCATCGTCCACGATGTTGATTTCTCGTTCCACAAAGGCTCTAGTTTCATATCCAGCCTGAAGCGGTAAAATAAATGGTCTATTGTCTTCCGAAACAGATAATTTTAGATTTCCCCACTCCGTTTCTCCCACATTTTTCGCAAAACTTTCAATGGTATTAACCAGTGGAGGAAAGAAATCGCTTTTAAAATGGGAATTCAATTTTAATTTCATTTGTCTGAAAACGCTCTCAGTAGGTAAATCGTCCCATTCTTCTGTATTTTTTGGTCCAAATAGTATTTCATTAATTTTTTCCGAAAATACAGGTGAGCCTGGTTCAAATTCGTGATTATCTATTGAAAACTCATCTGCAATTTTGATACATCGTTCGGCTACTATTGTTGCTATTACGCAAATTGCATCTTCAACTCGAACACCTTTTTCAGTTTGAATAATTGTGAAAATATGCTCTACAAGTTTGTTGGTCAGTTTCTGAACTGATGGTTTTGAATTAAAAAAGTCGAAAATACCCATTGAATGTTTTTAATGTTGCCTAACAATTGTATATGTGTACAATTACACATACTTCTATTTTAAAATGTACCTATAAAATCTATATTCAAAAAAGAACTACCTCCTATCCCTCATGATTCTGGATAAGGTCAAAATGATGATGATGACCAATATGATCAATACGACTTGCCAAAATCCTACCTTTAAAAAAACCAATAAATCCATCATCAAGGTGCTGGGTTAGGATGTTCTTCGTGAATTTTTTCTATGCCCTCCATAATTTCTGAAGTCAGTGTAATATCAATGCTTCCAATATTTTCCTTCAATTGTTTCATACTGGTCGCACCAATGATATTACTGGTCAAAAAAGGTTTGGAATTCACATAGGCCAAGGCCATCTGGGCCAAGGAAATATTATGTTCCTGTGCCAACTCATAATATTTTTGCGTGGCCAAAACGGCCGTTTTTGAACTGTACCGGGTATAGTTTGGAAAAAGCTTAATACGGGATCCTTCTGGCAACCTGTCCCCCAAATATTTACCACTTAATACTCCAAAACCTAAAGGGGAATAGGCCAAAAGACCAACATTCTCCCTCATGGAAACTTCGGCCAATCCAACTTCGAACAATCGGTTGAGCAAACTATATGGGTTTTGAATGGTAATGGTTCTGGGCAGGGAGGCATGGACCTTGCTTTCTTCCAAAAAGCGCATGGTGCCCCAGGGTGTTTCATTGGAAATGCCCACATGGCGTATTTTCCCCTCGCGCATTAAATCCCTCAAGGTTTCCAATACTTGATGGATATTGTCCTCCCAATAATCGGTTGCCTCGTGGGTATAGCCTCTTTTACCAAAATAATTGGTATTACGTTCCGGCCAGTGCAATTGGTATAAATCTATATAATCCGTTTGTAGCCGTTTTAAGCTTTCTTCAAGCGCTTCTATGATGGATTCCCGAGTAAAACCTGTCGTTCTAATAAATTTGGTAAAATCCGCCTTTCCGGCAATTTTACTGGCCAAGATGACCTTGTCCCTATTACCGTTCTTCTTGAACCAGGTCCCAATAATTTTTTCTGTTAGCGAGTGTCTATCCGGATGTGCCGGAATGGGGTAGAGCTCGGCGGTATCAAAAAAATTGATTCCTTGGTCAAGGGCATAATCCATTTGCTCATGACCTTCTTCTTCGGTATTCTGATTCCCCCAGGTCATGGTACCCAGACAAATTTTGCTTACTTCGATATCGGTGTGTGGAAGATGGGTGTATTTCATATTGAATTCGGTAGGTTATTGATTAAAAATGCTAAAATTACAAAATATGAACGGTTCCCCTTTTAATCAATCATTAAGTTCCAGTAAAATTGGGCAATGATCACTGTGCCGGGCCTCGGACAAAATAACGGAACGTTTTAGTTTATCCTTTAAGGGTTCAGCGACCATCCCATAGTCCAAACGCCATCCCTTGTTATTATTTCTGGCGTTCGCCCTGTAGCTCCACCAAGTATAATTTTCAGGTTCCTTATTGAAATGCCTAAAACTATCTATAAAACCGCTCTTTATAAAATTACCGATCCATTCCCGTTCCACGGGCAAAAACCCCGAAACGTTCTTTAACCCCTCCGGATTATGAATGTCAATAGCCTGATGGCAAATATTATAGTCGCCCAAAACAATCAGGTTGGGATGTTTTTTTCTGAATTCATCGACATATTTCTGAAAATCGTCCATATAGGTCAGTTTATGTTCCAACCGAGCTAGGTTAGTACCGGAAGGCAGGTACATACTCATTACCGAAACATTATTGAAATGTGCCGTGACATTTCGGCCTTCAAAATCCATATAATCGATACCGGTTCCCATGATAACCTCATCGGGTTTCTGTTTAGATAGTATGGCCACGCCGCTATATCCTTTTTTCCGGGCACTAAACCAATAATGGTAGGGATAACCTGCCGCTTCAAAAAGGGATAGGTCCAACTGTTCCTTGTTGGCCTTAATTTCCTGTAGACAGACCACATCCGGGTCCACAGCGTTCAACCATGGTAAAAAATCTTTTCGCAATGCCGCTCTAACACCATTTACATTGTAGGAAACTATCTTCATTATACGTGCCTTTGAACCAAAAATAGAAAAGCCTGCATAAATACTCCCAAGTATGGCTACCTAAATCCTAACTTTGTACACTTTGGAACAACCTTTGATTATTACTTTAAGATTTCGAAAACATACGTCATGAGATACTTTTTATTCCTGATTATTAGTCTAGGTTTCACCCTCTCAGTAATGGGACAAGCTTACCCCAGATTTGAAAACAATCACGAGATAAAATTCAATATCGGTCAATTTTTGGCCACTTCAACCGTCGA
The DNA here is from genome assembly GCA_030429835.1 of Bacteroidia bacterium. Lineage (GTDB taxonomy): Bacteria > Bacteroidota > Bacteroidia > Flavobacteriales > Flavobacteriaceae > Maribacter. The sequence goes on along the minus strand of JAUIGC010000004.1, from coordinate 1,237 downwards.
AGGTTCCTATGAGTATTTTTTCACGGAGGACACCAGTATTGGCGGAACCATCTATGCCGATGGTGATGCCACGGACTACAACGGCAACTTTGGAATTGGGCCTAATCTACGAGCCTATTTTGGCTATATACCTAGAAGTGGATTTTTTGCCGAAGCTTTTGGACTTTATTACACGGGAAGAGAAGAGAACAATAGTACTAACTTGGGAGCAAGAAACATTGACTATGGAACCACCGCCCTAGGTTTGGGAATTGGAAATAAGTGGGTTACCCGAAGTGACCGATTTACCTTGGAAGTACATGGTGGTATTGGCAGAAATATAAATCCTGCCGATTTTCAAAATGCGTTTATGTTTCGCGGCGGACTCTCCATTGGTTTTAGATTTTAAATTATAAATTCGTATTTCATACACATTTTAATGAAATACCTACACATTCTATTATTTTTTGCCGTCATTTTCGGCCAAGCACAAGACCCTATAGACAAAGATAGTGTTACCCAATTGGAGGAAGTAATTCTAATCGATGCGCTAAAAACCAAAAAAGTCATTGGTATTACCCCTTCAGATGTTATCTCCGCCAAGACCTTTCAAAATTACAGTCCGGTGGATATTGTATCCTCTATGAATCAAATTCCAGGGGTTTATGTGTTGTCTGGAGCCCTGAATACCAATAGAATTACCATACGAGGTATTGGTGCCCGTACACTTTTTGGAACCGATAAGCTACGCCTTTATTACAACGAAATCCCAGTGACTAACGGGACGGGATCTTCTACCATCGAGGCCTATGACTTGGAAAATCTGGGACAAATTGAAGTGGTCAAAGGACCAAAAGGAACAGAGTTTGGGGCCAACCTTGGTGGTGCCATAATTCTAACCCCAAAAGAGGCCTTGGGAAGGTCCACCAACTTCAGCAATAATTTCACCATCGGCTCATATAATTTGATAAAAAACAACTTGGCTTTTAACCATTACGATGGAAAATTACGGTTGAACTTACAGTACGGTCATATCGAAACCGATGGATATCGCGAGAACAACAACTTTGAAAGGGACGGATTTTTGCTTAACACTTCGTATCAACTGAATTCCAACAACAAACTTTCCCTGTTAGTAAATCATATAGACTATACCGCTCAAATTCCAAGTTCACTTGGGTTCACCGCCTTTAATGAAGACCCTACGCAAGCTACGTTTACATGGAGGGCCTCTCAAGGATATGAAACAAATAATCAG
>JAUIGC010000326.1 GCA_030429835.1 Bacteroidia bacterium | reverse complement strand
GTTACATATCCTCCCGGACTATTGATGTACAATTGTATTTCTTTATGGTTTTGCATATCCAAATACAGCAATCTATCTATGACATGTTTGGCGGAATCGTCATCTACCTGTCCCCAAAGAAAGACCTTTCTTTCGGCCAACATTTTCTCATCTATAGCTTCCTGTATTTTTCCTTTTTTAGAACTCATATATATTAATTTTAATCAATCTCAAAATTAAGGAATAAATTATGAATCCCTCTTATTTTGATACACCCAAAAAATCGTCCAAAATTAGTCACTTACCTCAACCGTACTCTCCACAATTTTCTTGATGGGCACGACCAACTTGCCCGATTTGGTCTTCACGACCATGGAAATATTATCAATGGCTTCTACCCTTCCCTCAATTTTGCCAATTTTGACCTGGTCCCCCACCTCATAGATTCTCCTAGAATAAAATGTTCGTAAAAGGTCTCCTACCACCTCTCTGGCACCAAGACCCAAAGCCAAGGCGAATGCCAATAAAAAAGCACCTAATATTAGGGTAAAATTACTGGTTATAATTTGGGTTTCTATACCTGCTTGGTTCAAAGCGGTAATGGAAACAAAAAAAGTAATCAAATAAAATAGTGCTCCACTGACCACTTTTGATCCGCCCACACCCATGGATTCAAATAGTTTCAAGGTTGCCTTTTTAACTACCGTAGCCAAATAGAGTCCGCCAACAAGCAGTAGCAAGGCACTTATAAAGGTAGGTAGATAACCCAATAAGGAATAGATGCCATCGGATATCGCGTTCAATTTTAATAGTTGGGCCAAAACAACTGTAAACATTAAAATCAGAAGAATTTTAACGGTAGACAAGGCTACCTTGAGCAAATCGATTTTGAGTTCCTTATCCCCAAATAATTTGGCATCTGCAACACGTTGGGAAAGAACGTCGATCTTGGCCGCCTTCAAGATTCTTTTTAGGATGAATAGTATTATTTTAATAATCAACCATGCCAATATCAAACCAACGATACCCAAAACAATTTGGGGAATCATTTCCGCGGCGGATTTTAATAAACTACCAAAACTATCCGATAAAGTATCTTTGAGTTCATTAAGTGTTTTCATAGTTCCTTTATTTAGTTTTATTGGTTTTTAAAAGTCCTTCGATAAGACTGGCGTAATTAGAGGTAAACAAGGTGGCCATTTCCATAATGAGTTTGGCCAAGGCAACATCATTCATCACCTTCTGACGTAGTTCCGGTGGGACATCCTTAAGATCTCCCTGCATTTTCTTAAATGGATTTTGGTCCTGCTCTAACATTAGGGTAATGAATTATAAGCTTCTATGACTTTGGCTTTGGCTCTTTTTAATCTCATTTTTACGGCACTACTACCAAGATCCAATGTTGATTCCAATTCCTTAATAGACACCCCGTCTTGGTACTTGAGCATTAAAATCGTCTTATCCTCTCCAGGTATCATATCCAATGCCTGTTTTAATTTTTCTACCTGCAACTCCAATAAATGCTCATCCGTCACCTCCTGGGACAATCTGTATTCCTCGTCACTTATATCATTGGACCTATCACTGATTTTCCTGCCCTTGTCCCGGTTGACATAATTAACGCAAAAGTTATAGGTAAACGAGTATAGCCAAGTTGAAAATTTTGATTTTCCTTGAAACGAGGCCAATTTCACGAATACCATTAAAAACACATCTTGTGTAAGGTCCTCTGCCTCCTTTTGTGATTTGGCAAATCCGTAACACTTATTGTACACCATTTTCGCATATCGGTCATAAAGAACACCAAATAGCATGGAATCCTTTTTGGCCACTATCTCCTTCACCAGATCCTCATCCGTAACGTCCTTGTAAGGGTCATTAGCATCCAATTTTGTTTTGAATTGGTTACTTATGATAA